>CAZYTI010000106.1:0-9242 GCA_964650065.1 uncultured bacterium | reverse complement strand
ATTGATTTTTAGGATTAAGATTTGACAAAACTTTAAATCAAGTAAATATAAAAGGAAGATCATATGCTTGAGCGACTATCAAGGACAATCCACTTTTTTAATAATTTGAGTCACATGAGGAAACGATTCATCCGTATCATCCTCGATGGAATTATCATTCTCACGTCCTATTATTTGTCCTATTCTGTTCGTTTTGAATGGGAAATCCCTGCTCAATATGTGGACTTATATTTTATCTCGGCACCAGTTCTATTAGGTCTTTCTCTTTTCTTGTTCATTTCACTGGGTGCTTATTCCGAGTATTGGGTTTACTGGAGTGTCAGAGATCTTAAACGGTTGATCATTGTTCATTCATTTGCAGTACTCATATTATTTTTATTCGATGGAATTCTAAGGATATTCACAATTCCCAGATCCATCTTTGTGATCTATTGGTTCTTTGCCATCATCCTGCTTGGTGGAGTCAGGATGATTTCACGAACCATGTTGGAAATTCACGGAATCGGAGGTGGAAAACGAAAGCGAATTCTTATTATCGGTGCGGGTCGTTCAGGTGAGATGCTCATTCGGCAGATTCTGGCGGATTCGAGGTTGGAGTATGAAGTGGTTGGGCTGATCGATGATAATACCAATAAAATAAATCGTTCAATTCATGGTGTTCGTGTCATTGGTGACAGAAATGATATTCGTAAGATTGTGAGATCCGAAAACATCAATGAAATCATCATCGCCGTGCCGAGTGCTACCTCTTCGGATATGCAGAAGATCGTCGAGGAATGCAGCAGAAGCGGTATTTCTTTTCGAACCATTCCAGGCTCAAGGGAATTGGTTGATGGAAAAATTTCTTTCAATAGAGTGCGAAAGGTCAGAATTGAAGATTTACTGGGCCGGGAACAAAGCTCACTGGATTTTGAACGAGTGAGCGACCTCATCAAAAATAATACCATTCTCGTGACCGGTGCTGCTGGTTCTATCGGATCGGAATTATGTCGCCAAATACAAACTTTTAATCCTTCCAAATTGATAGCGGTCGATCGAGACGAGAACAGTCTTTTTTACCTGACGCATGAGTTGAAAGATCGATGTCCGATAGAAGGCTTAGTCACCCAGGTATCGAACAAGAGAAAGATGGAATCAATAATCAAGCAACAACAACCGAAGGTAATTTTTCACGCTGCAGCATATAAGCATGTGCCTTGTATGGAACTTCAACCTGACGAGGCAATTCTAAATAATCTGGGTTCAACAATCATTCTGGCCCAAATTGCATTACAATCCAATGTCGATAAATTTGTTCAGATTTCAACCGATAAAGCAGTTGATCCCAGGAGCATAATGGGCGCTTCCAAGAGATTATGTGAACTCTATATACAACATATGGCAATGAACAATGCAAAAGATTTTATTTCCGTACGTTTTGGTAATGTCATTGGGAGCAAGGGAAGTGTTTTTACCATATTTGAAAAACAGATCAGAGATGGTGTGCCTATTACCATCACAAATCCGGATATGGAACGTTATTTTATGTCCATCGATGAAGCATGTAAATTGGTCTTAGAAGCGGCAGCCATGGGAGAGAAAGGGCATAATTATATACTGGATATGGGAGAGCCAATTAAGATAATCGATCTGGCAAAACATATGATATCTTTGGCTGGGTTAATTCCCTGGCAAGATATTCCGATTGAGATTGTCGGACTGAGGCCTGGGGAGAAACTGAAAGAGCTTTTGTGGTATCCTTTTGAAAAACCCACACGTACTGCAAACGAAAAAATATTTATGGCAAAGAGTGAAAGTAAGGCAATTGATAAGTTTGAAGATAAGATTAGTAGGATTCTTAAACTCGCAGAGGAAATGGAAATACTAACGATGATTGGGTGTATCCAGGAGATTATACCCGAGTATACGTCGAGTATGATAAATGGTAAATAAGAAAATCTAAGAATATATAAAACAAGATTTAAAGTCCTATTTAAAATTTTATTCAGTAAAATAGTATAAAGAATGAAAAGGCCTTCTCGTAAGTGTCACGAGAAGGCCTTTTCATTCTTTATTGTCATTGGTCTCTGAGAGACACTCTCATTCAGAAACAAGAATATAGTTCTTGACGTTATATCGTTTTTTTAACATTTCTCCAAATTGATAAGCCTCATCCCTCGTTTCAAACGATCCAACCCATACCAGATAGTAAGTATCGTCATCCATATGCTTTGTTCTTAACTCGACACTGTATCCTTTCTGCTCGAAAAACGATTTGCGTAAGAGAGCTCGGTTTTGGTCCGTAAAGGCAAAGACTTGTACTGCCCATCGTTTTTCAGAGACTTGAGGGGATTGTTCCATATCATTAGATTCCCGGACGATTAAAGCATCAAGATCCCGGCGAGCTATTTCTGTAATCTCAGTATGAGGAAAGTCTTCGACTGTTTTTCTCAGATAGACAGTCGCGGAATCGGTTTGTCCCATGGCCTGGTAGCAGAGGCCTAACCAGAAATAACAACTCTGGTGATGGGTGGAAAGAGGATATTCGATCAGAAGTCGAAAATATATATTTTGAGCTGTTTTGTATAGTCCTTGTGAATATTTCAGTTGAGCCATTCTGTAAAGAGCAAGATCACTGAATCGGGAATGAGGGTTTGTCTCTAAAAGCGCCTCATAGTAGGTGAGTGCCGAATCGGCATTCATTGAGAGCAGACCTCGTAAAAAGAGAGAACTTTCTTGAGGGATATCCTCCTCGATCTGTATGAGCAGATCTCTGGCCTGTCGTGTGTGGCCTTCCCGTATGAGTTCTACAATGTTGGAAACGGATTGGCCAAATGTGGATGTCCAGAATGACAATATGATGTATGTCAAGAGTCTATATCGTGCTCGATTCTTCATGATGGTGTCTCGGATACGAATGATTTCCATGCTTTACACTCGGGGCATTGCCAGAGGAGTTCTTTGGTTTTGTAACCACAACAAGAACAGGATATTAATGCTTTTTTAGAGGCTTCTCTTTCCCAAAACGCCATGATAACTTCAAAGGCTTCCGTTTCTTCTCCCTTTTCAGTGAGAAGGTGGGCCAGCATGTGGCGACCAGAAATAGAATCAGGGTGGTTTTCGATGATGTGCCGACATGTTTCTATGGCCTCATCGTGTCGTCCCTCTTTTTGGTATAGTTCCGCGAGATTTAAATAAGCAGTCACTTCTTTTGGATTTTTACTGATCAACTGTCTGTAAATTTCTTCAATTTCACCGTATCGCCCCAAATCAAACAGAACTTCCTTTAGCCGACCGAATGCAAGGTGGGCATTATTGGGATCATTCTGTGTAAATGTCTTCCAAATGTTAAAGGCATCTTCGTTTCGATTCTCCCTCCGATAAGAATCTCCCCAATAGAGATAAGCTGAGATACATTTATCATCAAGTTTTATCGCTTCTTTAAATCGAATACGTCCTTCTTTTTCAGCTTTTTGCTTTACAAAATCCAATCCTGATTGGACTCGATAAAGTGCGAGGATATCTTTACTGTCCTTTTTCAGACCTCTATTCATACTCTGTCGACACAAGAATGCCTTATCCCAATTTCCTTTTTCTTCGTAAAGACCAATCAGAAGTTCTTGATTTTTCACACTTTTCTTTGTTCTTTGCACGAGACGTTCGGCCATTTCTATGGCTTTGTCCAGCTTGTTGTCTTCATGATAGTCGAGAACGAGATTATAGAGGATATTCTCCATTTGTAGATTGGTGAGATTGCCTCTGATGAGCAAGTTGCGATGAATTTTGGCTGCTCGCAGAGGGAATCCTTTTTCCCGATAGACATTTCCGAGTAAAATGTAAGCCATGATATTGTCAGTATCTTTACTGACTGTCTTCTTCAACCAATCGAGCGCTTCTTCAGTTTTTCCCTGCAGTAGCATGTGGAGGGCATTCACATAGGGGAATTGACCATCCCCCTTTCCCTTCTTTTGCCTAACGAATAAAATAATCACAATGAAAGCACAAAGCAGAGAAAAAGCGATAATGAGATAATTTAACATTTGTCATCCTCATCACTCTATACATTTAACGTGTTTCGTGTTTACTCCTCTTTGATCATGGTATCTTCATCCAACTCGGTGGTTTCCACTTCTTCCTCATCGATGCTGACGTTCCGTAGACGATTGAGTTCATCCCTTGTTTTACGGATTTCTTTTTGGAGTTTTAATATTTCACCTTTGTGTTTGAGTATGTTTAAGGCAGAAACGATGACCCAGGTTAATATACCGGCTCCAAATGAAAGGTAGAGAAAGAAGTAGAGGGGAAGAATGGGTGATTGCCATTTTAATATTTTTACGGAGACCGTTTGGTCTTGATTCTGTAGAGCAAAGCCAAGTATGACAATAATGAGTAATGCGCCAAGAATCCATCTTAAGATCCACATGGTTGACTCCCTCGTTTGAATAAATTTTATTATATAAAAAATATAAATTATCAATTAACAATTGTTAATGTAATTCAGTGATTCCTCTCAGTGTCGAACCTCTACAACAATCAATACGAACGAGAACAGGTTGACCCAGAGAAAATCCATTTTTTGGAAAAACAACAACATGATTTGTCGATGTCCTTCCCATCCATTCTTCTGAAGATTGTTTACTCGATGCTTCGGGTAACACTTCAAAATGCTTTCCAATCATCTCTTGCTTTTTATCAAGGGTAATCCGTCTTTGAAGCCGTATGACCTTATCGAGTCGTTCCAACCTTGTTTCTTCAGTCAGGTGATCATCCATTTGTGCTGCTTTTGTCTCCTGGCGTGGGGAATAGCGATACGTAAAAGCCTCATCAAAGCGGACCTCTTCCATCAAATCAACAGTCGCCATGAAATCCCCATGGGTTTCTCCAGGAAATCCGACAAGAATGTCTGAGGTGATAGCCACTCCCGGAATCCGGTTTCTTGCCTTTCCGATGAGATTTAAATAATGCTCCCGGGTATACCCGCGATTCATGAGGTGCAGAATTCGGTTGGATCCCGACTGAACAGGTAGGTGGATATGAGAGCATATCTTGCCCTCGGCAGCAATAACCTCTACAATGTCATCGGTAAGGTCCTTGGGATGGGAAGTCATGAATCGAATGCGAAGAATCTGAGGACTCTTTGCACACATCAGTAAAAGATCAGAGAATCGCGTGTTGCCATTATTGTAAGAATTGACATTTTGTCCCAGTAAAGTAATCTCCCTGATTCCATGGTTCACCATTTCTGATATTTCATTATGTATTTCAAGAGCCGGACGGCTTCGCTCACGTCCTCGTGTAAACGGGACAATACAATAAGAACAGAAATTATTACAGCCCCTCGTAATCGTTACCCACCCACTCATTCCCGATTGCCGATCACGGTGTATATCGCCGTAAGTTTCTCCCTCGTGTATCTGAATGTGTGATTTTGCTTCATCGAGACTATTGGCAAGTAGATGAGGGAGTTTTCTATATTCGTCAGGGCCAACGATGAAATCGATAAATGGTTTATTCGAAAGGAGATCTGTCCCCATGCGTTGAGCCATACAACCGATAACACCCAACCGTCTCCGGGGTGCACCTTTTTTCCAATGTGCCAGACCGTCAATCCTCCCCAATACGCGTTGTTCGGCATGATCTCTGACTGAACAGGTGTTGATCAGAATGATATCTGCCTTCCCCTGACTTTCAACCAAACGGTAACCTTCACCATTCAGGAGACCTGCGATGACTTCTGAGTCGGATTTATTCATTTGACAGCCATAGGTCTCGATATATACGGAATGACTGTTTTTTTCATAAGACTCGTTCATTTCGAACTAAATTTAGTAGATAATTGATTGAAATGCAATATTTTTATTTTTTATTTTTTTCCTTGACATTAATCCCTTAAATTTTGTATATTATCCCTGGTAATTCTTGGGAATTCTTTAAAATACCTAATAATCCCTAATTTCGGTGCTCAGGTGCTTGCATTTAGTGGAAAATTTCCATACACAGTCGATTCCAAGGGAAGGGTAAATATACCAGCAATAATACGGAGTCAGCTCGGACCTGAGTCGGACAATACTTTTCATATTGCCGAAGGACCGAATGATTGTCTTTTTGTCTATCCACGAGAATCCTTTGTTCATATTGCCGCCAAATTGGAAAAAAAGTATGGTTCCCTTTCGTCGTCCGATGAAGAGAGACGGTATCTTCTACGAATAATGGCCAATGCTCATCCTTCTCGGTGTGATCAACAGGGGAGGATTATGGTACCTCGGGAACATCTTGATTATGCCAAAATCAAAGATAAGGTTTTAATTATTGGAGTCTTCAATAAACTTGAATTTTGGGATCCAAAGAATTATGAGAAATTTATAGAGGAGAGCGGATTCAGTACAAAAGAAAGAGTTCAGAAATTCGGTGGAGCCGATAGGGATAACTAGAAAGATGTAAAAATCTCCAAACTGGAATCAAGAATGTTTCGAAGCCCTTTAAGGATTTCGTAAATTCTCGGAGTCGTCAGGAGTCAACCCGTCCCGCTGGGGTGATATCGAATACAATGATAATAGAGAACCAAATCACCTTTCACGAACCGATTCTTCTCAATGAGTCGATTCAGTTTCTCTTAACGAATCGGTCGGGTATTTATGTGGACGGTACCTTAGGCGGAGGAGGACACGCCGAGGCCATTCTAAAAAAGTTAGGTGAACGAGGCAAACTTATTGGTATTGATAGAGATGAGGAGGCGATTGCTTACTGTGAGCAACGCCTATTTTCGTATGGAGATCGTGTGTCTATCATTCAAGGTGAATTGAGGGAGGTTGATCGTTTGTTGGATGATCTGGGAATATCTCAAATTTCCGGTATATTTCTGGATTTGGGTGTTTCTTCTCATCAGATCGATACCGTAGAGAGAGGATTTAGCTATTTGGGTGACGGGCCATTGGACATGAGAATGGATACGTCTTTAACCAAAAGTGCCAGTTTCATCATCAATCATTATTCCCACCGGGATCTGAGTGATATTTTCATCCGTTATGGTGAAGAATACCGTGCAAATCGGATTGCCAGGCGAATTATTGCGGGACGGAAAACAGGTGCGATAAATACGACAGGGGATTTGGCAGAAATTATCAGACAAGTCACTCCTCATCGACAGCAGATTAAGACACTTTCTCGTATATGGCAGGGAATTCGTTTTGAGGTGAATGACGAACTGGAACAACTCCGAATAGGATTGGAAAAAATCTATACCTATCTAAAAATCGGTGGAAGAATTGTTGTCATCAGCTATGAATCTCTGATGGATCGTATGGTGAAGCGATTTTTACGTGGAGAAAACCCCACATATTTTAAAAAAGAACTTCCAATGAAACACCCTGGCATTCAAATCCGATCCTTGACACGCAAAGTAGTTCGTCCAACAGCAGAAGAGATCCTGCGGAATTCCAGGGCTCGTAGTGCCCGATTGAGAGCTGGGGAGAAGTTGGGGGATAGTGAGTTGTGAGAGGTGATTGGTGAGTTTAGTTTAGCTCGCGGGCAGTTGTGAATGATCATTTCAAGTGGTTATTGAAGGTGGCAAGAGATGGCCAAAAAAAAGAGAAAGAAACCCTTACGTCAAGATACAAAACAAAGGACTGCCCCTTCGTACAGTGGAGGCATTGTACTGTTCGTTTTTATTGTGACCATTATCATATCTTTTTATCTCTGGGGAAAAGTACAGATAGACTTCGTACTGAGAGATAATGACAGGTTAAAACTGGATCGACAAACTTTAGAACGAGAATGGAACGACCTTCATATCCAGGTGAATGCTTTAAGAAGGTACGATAGAATTGTTGAGATTGCAAAACAGCAAGGAATGGTGTTTGTCCAAAAATCCAATCTGGATGAATTGTCCGTGGATTTAGAGAGAGAGAAGGGCAATTCTAAAGAGAAGGAAATATCGCTTCGATACGCAGGTATTGGATTTATGGGTATTGAATAATAAGAAAAGGAGTTACATAGATTGCGTTGGGGATCAGATAAAAAAGTGGACAAGAGAAGATTGCATATTATGGGCACAATATTCACTCTGTTAATATTTGGAATCGTCCTTCGTGCTTTTTTATTTCAAGTTTGGAAGCGAGAGCCCTGGAATCCTATGGCTCCTAATCAGTACGAGCAACGGGTGAAGCTCGAAGCAAAAAGGGGGATCATCTATGATCGAAATATGAATCTCCTCGCTATGGATTTACCCGTTTTATCCCTTGCGATTGATCCGACACAAGTTGAAGACAATGCCAAGACTGCATCGGTTATTGCCGATATATTGGGTGGAAAAGAAGGAGAATATTTTAATTTACTCATCAAAAATAAGAATAAAAATTTTGTTTGGGTCAAAAAGGAAATCTCTGATGATCAGAAGAATTTGATACTTGGAGCCAAGGTTCAAGGTCTTATTCATGTGAAGGGACGAAAGAGAGTTCATCCCTATGATGATTTGGGTCTACAGGTATTGGGAATCACCAATGTTGAGCATCAAGGGATTGGTGGTATCGAACAGGCATTCGATGAGATCCTTAAGGGCAGGGATGGGTGGGCCGTGTTTCAGAAGGATGGCTTGAACCGGAATTTTTCATCTCTTGATTATCCTGTTGAAAATCCAGAAAATGGTAATCATATCGTATCTACGATCGATCATCTCTGTCAGACCATCGTCGAGGAGGAATTGAGGAGGGGAGTCATAAATCATGTAGCCAAAGGGGGGTCGGCAGTTCTCATGGATCCCTTCACTGGGGAAATCTTGGCGATGGCTTCCATAATTGGGGAGCGCGTTTCATCGGACAACCCCGGCCTGGTTGAATTATTGCAAAATAAGTCCTTGCAAATCGCCTTCGAACCGGGATCTACTTTTAAAATCGTGACCGCAGCAGCGGCAATGGAGGAAGGTGTATTCAAACCGGGCTCATTAATTCACTGTGAGAATGGTATTTACCGACTGGCAAATCATCCCATTCACGATCATAATAAGAAATATGCCTGGCTCACTCTGAATCAGGTCATGGAAGTTTCATCTAACATCGGTGCTGCTAAGATTGGGAGAAAACTCGGGAAGAAAACCCTCTATGAATATATTCAAAATTTTGGGTTTGGAAACCGGACAGGCATCGGACTACCTGGTGAGACATCGGGTATTCTCCGACCCATTTATCGATGGAGCGAACTCTCCACTGCCATGATTTCCTTTGGACAGGAAATGTCGGTCACATCCCTACAATTGGCTTGCATGATTT
>CAZYTI010000105.1:0-9259 GCA_964650065.1 uncultured bacterium | reverse complement strand
CCTTCATGACATCGCCTAACTGCCCGGTGAGGATGAGTTCACCTTTGCCGGGCATGGTGGACCCTTCGATGAAGAGTATATCGCCTCCCACGGGAGTCCATGCCAGACCGGTAACTACACCGGGCACATTGTCGATGAGCGCATCGTCTAATCTGACAATGGGCTTACCCAGGATATCACAGATCATGGTTGCCTTCACAAGGTAGGGCAGATCGGTTTTACCCGAGACAATTTTTTCCGAGGCCACACGGGCAATTTGGGATAACTGTTTCTTCAACCCACGGACACCGGCTTCCTTTGTGTACTTTTCAATGATGCGATGTATCGCTTCCTCGTCAATTTGAAGCTGGGAGTCCTTCAGGCCGTGCTCTTCCAAAATGAGGGGGAGCAGATGTTTTTTCCCGATCACGAACTTTTCATTATTGGTATAACTCGAGATCTGAATAACCTCCATTCTATCCAGAAGCGGTGCAGGAATGGTCATGGCCGAATTGGCCGTGGCGATGAAAAAGACTTCCGACAGGTCGTAAGGGACTTCTAAGTAGTGGTCGGAAAACGTGTGGTTTTGTTCCGGATCAAGAACCTCCAGCAAGGCGCTGGCCGGGTCGCCGTTATAAGCGGCAAGCAGTTTATCCACTTCATCCAAAACAAAAACGGGATTCTTTTGACCAGCTTTTTTCATACCCTGAATGATACGGCCGGGCAGGGCGCCAATATAGGTTCGGCGATGCCCGCGGATCTCGGCTTCGTCCTTGATACCGCCCAGGCTTAAACGGACATATTTTCGGTTTAAGGCATCGGCAATGCTTTTTCCCAGACTGGTCTTGCCTGTACCCGGCGGTCCGACCAGAAGGAGAATGGATCCCTTTTTCTCTTTTTTCAATGCCATCACCGCCAGATGCTGGATGATGCGTTCTTTGACCTTTTCAAGTCCGTAGTGTTGTTCATCCAAGATGACCCGGGCTTTTTCCAGGTCGATTTTCATTGTTTCTCCTGGTTTCCATGGCAATGCGGTCAGCAAGTCCAGATAATTTCGCAGGATGCCCGCTTCGTGGTTCTGTTCACCCATATTCTCCAATTTGTCTAATTCAGCCAGAGCAATGTCCTTCACCTCATCCGGCATGCCCGCTTCTTCAATCAACGTCCGATAGTCTTTTTGGTGTTTCATCTTCGGGGATGATTCATTCAACTCCTCCTGAATGGCCTTCAACTGTTCTCTGAGCATGGCCTCACGGTGACTCTTGTTGACCTTTTTGTTGAATTTCCGAGCCATTTCAATCTGCAGTTCGATGGATTCTTTTTGTTTTGTCAGAAGGTCAATAAATCGAAGCCCCTTGAATTTTTCCGAGTTCATCTCCAGCAATTCCTGTTTTTCGGCAATGGACACAGACATGAAGGGCATGGTTTGGCCGATTATTTCATCGAGTGTTTCCATTTTCTCAACTTGCTCCAGGAATTGCTCGGCTCCCTGTACATGACCACCAATCTCACGAATGGTTTTCATGATGAATTCCATCATGGATTTCCGGCTGGCATCATCCAGGTCGGCCTGTTCATTCAGAAATGTGTATTTAGCATAAATCCCCTCCTCATCGAAGGACATTCGATCGACCTGAATTCGCTTTAAGGATTTTAAATAGACCAGACACCCTTTGTCCGTCTGCTGAACGGATTCCAGATGGATCAGTGTACCCACTTTGTAAAAACTGCTTGCCTGAAATTGGGCCTTGTCTACCTCACTTCTAACGGTCAGTCCGATCACGAAAGGCTGGTCGCTTCTGATCCGGTCGTTCAGTTTTTTACACTGCTTTTGGTCAATCAGCAATTTGGTGGACATGTGGGGCATCATGACGGTGTCAAAGACGGGCAGCACCATCAATTCCTGGGCAATATTTTTATTTTCCATCATAAGGCCTTTCTTTTGAGTGATAATTTGTTAGTCCTTAACTAACTATTTAAATAAAAAAAAGTTATCTCATGCTGACAATTTTATTGATCAGACGGACAAAAATCCCAATTTCGTTTTCTGTGAGCACAGCCACAATTTTTTTTGCCCGCCGTTCCAGTTCCAGATTTTGAAATTCAACGATTTTCTTCCCTTTCTCAGATAATTCAACATAAAAAATTCGCCCGTCTCGGGTACATTGCTGTTTGTATACACAATCCAGCTCGATGAGTTGGTTGACAATGCTGGTTACCGAAGGCCTGGTGATCCTCAGGATCTCGGCAAGGCGGCTGAATGTCAAGGCCTCATGTTGGCTGATAATCTCCAAATAAAGAAATTGTTTGATCTTAAGCTCGGAAATATTGATCTCCTTCGAGAGCTCAAGATGGCACTTCTCTTTCTGTGCCTTGAATTTTTTCAGCGCTTCCACTAATTGTTTTTCAGAACTCATCTGCGCCCTGAAATTAGTTAGTTAATTAACAAACTAATTTAATGAATGAAAAGTTCCCATGCAAGAATTTTTATCACTGTGCTTTCATTGATTCTTACGGTTCAGCATCTTTATATTGTGCCATTTCAGACAACACATAATTGCCATGTGTTAAAGCTTTGTGAATCATTGAATATTACGCTCTTTCAGAGCTTAAAACCATACGATACTCGAACCCAGGGCGGTTCCCGCATGTGCGGGATTTTACATAACGCCCCTTCGGGGCTTGAATAAACGGCCATCCTAATAATTCAATTTTGTTTTCCGTTGCTTTCATCGACTGCCGTAGAAATTGGGTACACGATTTTTCGGTCCACCTAATTTTATATTGAGTATCTATTAGACGCTTGAAAATCAATGAAATGATGTGACTATGATGTTCCATACACGTCTTTCAATAAGAAAACGATGAATGCATTGATGGAGCTGAAAATTACTACTTCTATCGCCCCGAAGGGGCAAAATATAATAGCTCAGGGCAACGCCCTGAGAACACCGAAATAAAAAAAGCCAAGCCCTGTAAGGGCGCAATATCAGGATAGGCCGATAAGTACAATGCTGTACAAATCATTCATTATACAGACAAAATGTCCCATCCCAAATCTACGGGATGGAAATGCTTCGATAACGTTTTGTATTCGATTTTCACACTATATAAAATATCTTTCATCAGCCTATGATGCCGGGAGAAATCCTGTTGGGGGCACCAGACCATGACATGTACGGATTTCTCTGGATCGGCGATCTCATAAATCATACGATCCTCAGGGCGTTGCACTATCTTCCACCCTGAAGGCGCTTCGACCTGTATATCGAGTTGCGGATGCTTGTATGTCCGCTTGTCCTGTCCAATCAGGGGAAAAGATACAATGAATAGAAATATCATTCCAATAAGACGATATATGACCGATTTCATGTGACCTCCTAAACGATAAGATAGTTCATTATGCAGTTTATGGAGTGAAACGACTGTGTCGTTTCATGCGCCGATAGAATCGGTGCACTCCATAAGTTACTCCTTATATTTGAAATTTTCGACAGCCTTCAATGCCTCAGGTATGTTAATCATCTCCAGGGCCCATACCGAAAGCATCCGGACTTCTTCATCCTCATCCCTCAATGACTCGATCAAAGGGTCGACAGCTCTGCCAGATTGAATCTTTCCCAATGCCCAGACCGCAGCGCGCCGTTGTTGAATATCTTTTAGCTTGAGCATGCCGGCGAGTGATTTTACAGTCTTTTCCGATCCTATCTTCCCCAGGCTGATAGCAGCCATCCAACCGCTGTCCTTGTCATCCAGCAAATCGATGAGAGATTCAATCGTTTCTTCTGATTTCATTTCTCCCAATACCCAGGCTGCCGTTACTCGGACATAAGGACGTTCATCTTTTAATAATCCCATCAAGGATTGGGTGGTTTTCGAAGTCTTTATCCTGCTCAGAACAACTGCGGATTCATCACGGACTCTTCGATCTTCATCCTGAAGTGCCTCCAAGAACAGTTCCGAATATTTCTCTGTTTTCATTTTCCCGAGAATTCGAATGACCTCCCACCGACCAATATGACTCGTTTTTTGATTTTCGAATAGTGCGACAAGCGATCCTGATATCTCATCGCCTTTCTCAGTAAGAATTTTAACCGCATCCTCCCGAGCCCCCCAGTAACTGTCTTCCAGAGCCAACAATAAAAATGCATTCTCTTTCTCCGGTCTCAATTTTCTTAAGTTTGAATATACACTTCCTCTGACATAATTTTCTGTACATTCCAGAGCATACCTTAAACCGTCCACGGCTTCGTCTGACCCTATATTTCCAAGAGCGTAGATGACACCCATATCAATTCTATTAATATCCTCATTTAGTGCTTTAATCAGAAATGGCACCGCTTTTTGGCTTTTGAGATCACCCAGGGTACGCGCAATAGATCGTCTTAACTGAGTATCAACTTCATCGTCTTGAAAAATTTCAAGCAGGGAATCGACGGCTCTTATTGCATTCATCCTACCCAGTGATTGAACAGCTCCGATCCTTCCCCACAAATTCAGGGATGTATCATGAAGCATATCAAGAAGAAAATCGGCTGCTTTCTCAGTTCCCACATCACCCAAAATCCAGGCCACGCTTCTCTGATTCCATTCAATTCGTCTCCATGCACCTTCTCCGGTTTCCTCTTTCCTCAACAGTTCTGCAAGCGGTTTGTGAATCAGATCCCCTGCGTCCTTAAATTCTCCTCTCATGCTGCGCCACTGTCCATAAGACAGGTTTCTGAACTTTTCAACAAGCCGACTCCATTTTTCCAATTGAAATGATTTGACTTCCTGGGTATAGCCGACATTTCCAATGAAACTGAGCATGATGAAAAAGATGATGAATTTGATTCTCATTTTAAATCTCCTGAGAAAATATCTGTTCTGATAAAATGATTTATCAGCACCTTATACAATTTTCCTTCAAAGGCTTTTTCAATTTCTTGTATACTCTTTAGGCCGAAAATCAGAGCGATGGCTATGGGATCTGCCCGAAAGTCGGTGTGCCCCTCATAAAATCCGTAGCGCATGGCGTAGTAAGACACCATCTCACCGGTATGGATATGGGAGAGTTTCTTCAGGAGATCCGCCCGCTCTTCCTCGGATAAATGGGCATATTTCATATTCAGGAATATTTTCTCACTCTCTTCCAATTCCCGCCACATTTCAATATGATAGGCGCCCTGGATTTCATCGTTGAAAATGGACTCCTGCCATCCCCGGCCGCCGTATTTTAGATGAATCAAGTGGTTGTTGTACAGTATCGTCGAATCGTTGTGGATTCGAACATTCTCCCATACACCGTGTTCGATCCCTTCAAGAATGATATTCCACACATGAAACAGCGGTCGGACGATTTCAGGGTGAGTCAACTCCAGTTTTTTCACCAGCCGGTTATCCCCTTTCAGCATAGAGATGATATCCTCGTCATGCTCCATAAATCCGGCTCCCGAAGAACCGTTTGGGCGCCCGCTGTCCGTGATTTCCGCAATGGATCTTCCGGTGATGGTTTTGGTTTGATCCAGCTCGATTTCGGAGTGAAGGCCTGTTTTGGATAAAACGGGAAAGTCTTCGGCATCCACTTTGAGTTGTTCGCCCCGCTTCATATGTAAAAATTCACCGCCTGGAAGTTTCTCATTCACCAATGTCACCGGTATGAGTGTGTAGTTGTTATCTCTTGTGAGCCCGATAACGATTTCCATTCCTTCTTCGGTAGTCCATGGTGAAGGCATGGTGGGGCGTTCATGAATCACATTCGGATAGAGTGGATACATTTTATGGTTATAGACGACTTGTCTGGTTTTGGTCTCCTGGGAGTGAGAATAAGGAGCCATTGATAGTAGACTTAATAATAGGGTAAACATCGATTTCAACTTCATTTCTGTTCTCCAATAAGGTGCAAGGCAAATTCCATGACAGTATCCCTACCCTTTACCAAATCCTCGATGCGAAGTTGTACAGGATAATCGGGAATGATGCCACGGTCTTTGGGCATATTTTTTACTGCAGTTGCGAACGAACCGGATGCTATCCATAACTGTATTCTCGTATTTTTCAAATGAAAATAATGCTTTGCGTCGTTACAGGTATAGGTACCGCCTGTCTCTTCTCCAATGAAAGTTCCGATCTTGTGATATCGAAGTAAACTGCATAAATGTCCGGTCGTTGAAAAACACTTGCCGTTGGTAAGTATAAAGAGGTTACCTGAGAATCTGTCTTCGCCAAGGGGGATCGATTCCGCCAAACGGCTGTATCTTCCGTATGGTTTGGAAAAGTATGGAACCGGTTTTCCGGCAAGACAGGAAAAAAGATGTGCCGCACTGAATGGATCCCCACCATCATTCCCCCGCACGTCAATAACGAGGTTCCTGATGTTCAATGCAGATATTTTTTTGAAGGCACTGTCGATGAAACTTGTGAACTTCTCTAAATTTCTGTAATAATAGAAATTGTTTATGGTTAAGACAGCAGTTTGGTTATCTTCTACGATGTCAAAATCAAGTCTCGACTTATCGAAATAGGTCTGCTGAGCGGTCTTAAGATCAACAGGCTGTACAATGGTCTCTTTTACCTGTCTGGATTTGAATGGGATGAATAGAACCATAAACGTATTATGAATGCCAAACTGTTTAGCGAACTGAAACGGGAACATCTTTTCCATCCGTCTCAGCTTATAGTGTTCATTAAATCCATCAGCTGATATAGCGGACTTTATACGATCAATGATTTTGGACATCTCAACACCGTTGATGGAAAGCACCCGGCTCCCCGGAGGAATGGATGTGTCTGTACCAACCACAAAGGCCATGTTGTCAATCAAGCCTAATTTTATTGGGAAATATTTATTGGAAGACTGGGACAGCCAGCCCTCGGGCATCCACAGATTGGTATGTCCGCACCCGATGCGTTCAACAAAGGGAACGGCCGTTCTGAAGAATTCCTCAAGAGACAGTTCATTCGAAATCAGCTCGTATTGTCTATTATAAATCTTCTCAAATATTTCCTCATTGGTGAATTCATATAGGATTGGATGCGTCTTTTCAATAAGCCTTCGCATCTGCTGGAAATCGGCCCGCAGCTCGTCTGTCGTCAGTTTTACGGGTACATACCCGCCCTCATACCGGACAGCGTCAAAGGACTCATCGCCTCTAATCCAGAAGCAATTGGAGATCGCTCCATCTTTTTTCCGGAATCGAAATGTATACGACCGCCTATCATCGGCAGCTTTAAATTCGAGATTTCCCAGATCCACAGGGTCCATGACCAAATGCGGATGCCCCCGTTCGTCCACCATAAGAACTCCATCATCTATATACACTGTCAATCGGCTGTACCGGTCATTCATGTAATACTCATAATCACCCGCCAAATCTGAATAGAGTTCGAGGGTATCTACGGGTGCCTCTTGAGCGCTCACAGTTGAAATACGGTCTGAACAGAGGTGAACAATCAAAAGCAATAGCAATAAACGCTTTCTCATAATATCCCTTTTATTTACCGATCAATTGCCAATTTTAAAATAAACAAGAACATGTTTCGCCGTTACGGCCAGCGTATCCTTCCCCGTATCCAATAGGAAACCACAACCGGCAATGGGATGATGTTTATCTTTATATTCAATCTCATTAACCATCGACAACTGGGGCCACTGACTCTGAGGTTGATTCATCCACTCCCCGTATTGTTCAAGCTGACCTGAATCGCCATACCTAAAAACGAAACCAATGAAAAATATCACGAGTATGCAAATTTTCTTAGGACTCATTCACTTTTTCCTTTCTCCTTTTTCCTTTTTCCTTTTTACTTTTTACTTTTCCTACTTTCCATGTATTCCAAATAAGCCTCCCGCGTCGTGATCCCTACCGGACCATCCCAAATGCCCCCGGTCCGGTAGAGATCATAAACCCGGACCGCAATGACATTCTCTCGATCCCAATCGATCAGGTGGGATGGGATGAAATAAAAACGTTCGAAATAGAGGATAACAGTGCCGTGGGGCCTCATTTCCACAGGCGTGAAGGAACCGGTGCGACCGATACGAACACCATTGAAAAACACCTCGTCAAAGTCGTTGATTTTTCCCAGAGCCAAAATGAGCCGTTCATTGGTCAGATCCTGTTTCAAAACGACACGTGTTCGATACCAGGCAAATCCATCCAGATCCGGATAGCCGATCTGTTCCCAATTGGCCGGAACAGGCATATCTCTCCAATGCATATCATTATAATCGATGCGAGACCAGTGAGTGCTGTCTCCCGTGGTGAATTGCCAAAAACCAGATAAATTCATTTTTAATAATTTCGAAATTTTAGGTTTTGAATAAACTCCCAAGGGATGATCATAAATGCCCCCCGATCCCCTCTCGTCGAACACACGGACCGCGATCTCATTTATCTCACCGAAAAGAAGCGATCTGTGGGGTAAGGGAAATTCCCTCAGTTCACCGGCAGCAGAACGGGCATTCCCTGCGAGGACACCATATCCATTGATATGAAGACCATTCACGTACACTTCCTCCGCATCGTCAACGCGGCCCAGTTTTAGGATTAAATAGCTATCTTTCAATTTCTCGGGTAAAAAGAATCGGTGCCTGTACCAGGCCATACCGTCGTAACCGGGGTACCCGGCATTTTCCCAATACGAGGGCACCTCAATAAGAGGCCAAAGGGAATCGTCAAAGCCCACTTCCGCATAAGCCGGACTATCCCCGATCGCAAAACGCCATGGACCCTCAAGATCGATCTCCTGCTCCTCAATCTGCCTATTGGACAATTCAGTAGAAACAGGCTGCGGATATTTCAAATAGTCCTCTCTTTTGACGATACCGATGGGTCCTTCCAGAATGCCGCCATTGTTGCTAAAGTCGTACACGCGTACAGCAATGGTATTTTGACTGTCCCAATGTATCAGGTCTGAATGAATAAAGTAAAACCGGTCGTGGGCCCAATAGGCATAGTCATCCCGATTTATGAATTCTCCGGGAAACACACCCGTGCGTCCGATTTTCTCACCATTGAAATAGACCTCATCCACATCATCAATTCTGCCCAGAGCGAGGATGAGCAATTCTTTTGAAAGACGACCGGGCATGATGAACGATTGTCGATACCATGCATAACCGTCATAACCATCATCTCCATGAAAATCCCAACCGCCTGGCACATGAAGATCATCCCAGTGATCATCCTCATAATGCGTTTCTGCCCATGCAGAATCATCACCGACATGGAATTTCCAAAGACCTGAGAGATTGATCTCAATGGGTATACCATATTTCGATGTGTCCGCCAATTCCGAA
>CAZYTI010000104.1:0-9269 GCA_964650065.1 uncultured bacterium | reverse complement strand
ATTCAGTGACGTATTAAAAAGATATTCGACAGGATTACAGGATTAACAAGATAACTAATATCCTGTTTATCTTGTTAATCCTGTCCAAAATTTCATGTCATCATATTTATGAAATGATACACTAAGTTTCAAATACAGAATCAATTACTGAATCTCCAGAATAACCACCGATTTGGGTGGTATATCAATATTTATTCTACTCTCCTTAATCTTGAATTCGTGAAAGTGCTCGGGTTTCACCCTTTCAGGTGTATCGAATGTGTTGTGCGCCTGCATCTCGTCAGCCGTTAGAATACTGCCCGATACACGTTTGAATCCCTTTCCCCGAATTTCACAGTTTAAATTACGGGTTTGGTTTGGATCCAGATTACAGAGAGAAAGATGCATCTGATTTGATTCATTGCAGGATGCAGAAGCATGCAGTGCCGGTATCGATTCATCCTCATATGGGTAATCTGCACATTTAATGTGTATGGGAAGCAGCGTGGCGTCATGATGCACCTTGTACATCTCGAAGACATGATACGTGGGGGTCAGGATCATTTTTTCTTCTTTGGTGAGGATCATGGCCTGCAAGACATTCACGGTCTGGGCGATGTTGGCCATACTTACACGATCACAATTTGTGTTGAAAATATTCAGATTGATGGCCGCCACCAGGGCATCCCGAAGCGTGTTTTGCTGAAATAGAAATCCCCGATTGGTTCCGGGTTCCACATCATACCAGGCACCCCATTCGTCGATGATCAGATCCACTTTTCTATCCGGATCGTATCGATCCATGATGGTCGTATGGATGTCAATGAGTTCGGCCATCTTAAGGGTCGTTTTCAAGGTACCAAACCAGCGATATTCATCAAACTGGATCGCCGAACCTTTGTGACTCCAATCTTCAAATACGGTATAGTAGTGATACGACAGCCCATGCATCAACTGGTTGCCGACTCGCTTCATCAATACATCTGTCCATTCCACATTATCACCATAAGCACCACAGGCGATTTTATAGGGATTGTTATCCGTATATCTTCTGATATAGGTCTGAAATCGCCGATAGAGGTCTGCATAGTATTCGGGCCGCATGTTCCCGCCGCATCCCCAGTTTTCGTTCCCGATGCCCCAAAATTTTACCTTCCAGGGCGCTTCTCGGCCGTTCTGGCGACGCAAATCGGCCATAGGGCCTTGACCATCAAAAGTGACATATTCCACCCATTCAGACAGCTCCTGAACCGTACCGCTACCCATATTAGCACAGATATAGGGTTCGCATCCGATTTGTTCGCAGAGATCCAGAAATTCGTGGGAACCGAAGTGGTTGTTTTCAGTCACTCCACCCCAGTGGGTGTTGATCATCTCCGGACGTTGATCCCGGGGTCCGATACCGTCCTTCCAATGGTATTCATCGGCAAAACATCCCCCTGGCCAGCGCAGAACGGGTACTCCGGCATTTTTGAGCGCTTCCACCACATCCGTCCTTATGCCCCGGGTATTGGGAATGGGACTGTCTTCACCCACCCAGAATCCTCCGTAAATACAATGACCCAGATGCTCTGCAAAGTGACCATAGATATGTTTGCTAATCTGATATTTGCCCAGGTCTGCATGAATGATTAATTTATTCTCCCCGGATTCTTGCTGTCCACTGGAATCGTTAATCAACGTGAATACGATAAATAGGCAAATCGATAAGCATCGACACTCCATTGGGTTAAATTTCATGAATCCTCTCCTGTGTCACCTAAAATATAATTTGAAAAAATATATGGAATGATAAAATCAGTTATCGTCTTTAATGTAGCAATTGTAGGGGAATTTGTAAAGGATAAACTTAAAAAAATGAATAAACAACAATTTTAGACAGGATTGACAAGATAACTAGATTATTTTAATTTAGCAATCCTGTAATCCTGTCTAATTTCTTTTTATCTTCGTGTCTTTCCATATCCGTTCGTGATAAAATTTATTGAACCAATTTCGCTTCTATCTCGAATTCCCGTACCATGGGTATGTTCATATTTTGTGCGCCGCTGGCCGAAATCGTGCCTTCACCGATACCACTGGTTTTACTTTGCACCAGTATTCCTTTTTGATAAGCAAAATACCAGACAATCGTTCCTTCAATTTCCGCTTCTGTGACAAGATCCATGCCCTGTTGTTCACCTGTCCCTTCGAGAGACCCTGTCAGTTTGGCGGTTAATCTGGCACAATCCATTCCGTTCACAATCTCGTATCCTTCTAAAACATTGATACTTTTAAATTCGAAGCGCGTTTCACCGCTTTCGCTTTTTTCTGTGGAGTGCCATGCAGATTCCCAGGAATCCCCAATTTTCAATGGTTTCTCTACCATATCCGGAAAGAAATTCTCGAATTCACTGCGAATGCTCCGTTTCCCTTCTGATGCCAGATCGTACTGAATTTCATCGACGCCTATCAGATTCTTCTCCTTTCCCAGGATAGAGACAGTCATATTAAAGCTTTTTCCCATGACCTCGCCCATATCGGCTGCAAAATCGCCCTGAGGGCTAAAGATGTTGAAAAACATCGTATCGATAGTCACACCGATGTCATAATGATCCTCCTCCTGACCCGTACACTTGAGGCTAAATGTTAACAATTGGGTGGATTCGACTTCCATGGTATTTCCCATGATTTCCAACGTCTGGATAAAATCCGAGGATGTCTGATACTTCAACACCTGTCCCTCACTCAAACGATATTGAAGAATGAGGCCCGACTTGGGATTCCCCCAAAATGCCTTGTTTGCCGCACACCCTATTACTAAAAGAATGATAAGTGTAGCGAGACTGGTGAGCAAACAGACGTGATATTTGTTTTTGTGGAACATATTCAACCTCCTTTTACCTAAAGATTTCTTTTTTGATACAATTTGACTGATAAAACAATTGAAGCGAATAGAATGAGTATCGTTAAGATGGTCAGCAAGACCAATAATTCCACATTATCCTCCCGGAAAATGGCGACCATCGATAATTTATAAGGTCGAAAAATAATCCTTGTAAGCACCACTGATGCGATCAGGGCGACGGCAAAGCCAATGATGGAACCCAACATTCTGAACCAAAAGACTGCAGGCAGAAATAGAGATGTATGCACCGTAACAAAAAATATCGTCAAATAGAGCACCCTGAGATTGGCGATGTTTGAAAATTTATTGGCAGCATTCTCTAATAGAAATGTCGCTAAGTAGGCCATGAAATAAAAAAGCAGGATGCCCAGGACCATGATGAGAGCCGATGTCAGATATCTTGCCACAACAATGGAAACACGGGAAACAGGCAAGCTACAGGTGAGGATTTCTGTATTCCGGCTTTTTTCTGAGAAAGAAAAAATCGAACTGGCCGCTGCAAAGACCATGCAGGCCTGGACAATATATACATTGGCCGGATAGAACTGCAGATGAAAGAGGCTGCTGACTATGGCCATGGTCAGGAGAATCCGTAATAAGATGAGCACCTTATAAGCTTGTAGATCTTTCAGAATCAACTGTGGAATCATGATTACATCCTATAAATCTCTTTTCTGATAAAATCTTACTGAGATCATAATTGAACCCAATATGACCACAGAAAGCATGGCCAACACCAGGAAATAAGCATAAACGGCCTTCAACCCAACAAACCAACTCAGCAGGTTCTGGAGAAATCGCATGAACATTCCAATATCGAATTCCAGTATACCGCTCATGATTTTGAAGAAGAACTTAATCACCGGCCCGGCAATGACAAGGGAAACCTGGGTAACGATTACTGCAGTCATCCCCTTACTGCCCCCCATTTTCATGATAAAGGGAAACATAAATGACAGGATAAGCCAGAGGAAAGACAGCATGGCCGTAATGCCCCGCCAGCTGAGAAATAATGAAAATACCGGATCGGTTTTGTGAAAGAGATTGATGCAACCCAGGCAAGTTAAAAGAATGAGGGTGAAAGAGATGACAGTCATCAAAAAGGCCGAGACATACCTGGCATGAACCAGGGTCGACCGCGTGATGGGCAGACTGGCGTAGATCCTGTCGGCTTGAACCGTTTCATCAATTCCGATAAAGATAAAAGCGGATGCAATACAGATCCCCAGGATGAGTAATGTAAATATACCGAGAAATACCCCACCAAAATCGCTGATCATGGCCAGGAGGATTATACCGGAGATAAAGGGAATGACCAGGCAGCATCCTACCAGGAAGTACCGGCCCGCACTGAAATCTTTTTTGATCAGATGCCTCATGCTGCGGTTCCCAGACCGCTGAAATACATGATATCTTCCAGACTCGCTTTTTCGGTCATGATACCGGATCCTAAATTCTGCCTTGTCTTTTTGATATTATCGGTGAGGGCCTCGAAACCAAATTCGCTTTTTCGGATGCCCTGGAAAAGTCCCCGGGTCTCTTCGCTTAAAAGGTCATTCCCTCCCTTGACGATGGCATAGTTCTCGAAGACATCGTCCTTGCTGTTGGAGAAAATGATCTGACCGTCCAAAATAAACGTAATATAATCGGCTATTTTCTCCAGGTCCGATGTGATATGTGTGGAAAACAGAATCGACTTTTTATCACTCTGGAGAAGCTCGTAGAGCAGATCCAGCAGTTCCCGCCGAAAAACAGGATCCAGACCTGAGGTCGGTTCATCCATGATGATCAGATCCGCATGGTGAGACAAAGCCATGGCAATGGAGGCCTTCATGGTCATACCCCGGGAGAACTTCTTCAGGATTTTGTTTAAGGGCAGCTTGAATTGATCTGCCAGATTAAAAAAATAGGCGTCATCCCAGGTTTTATAAAAGGGAGCGATGATATTTTTAATCTGCCTGAGGTTGAGATGATCGTAAAAATTGGGACTGTCGTAGACAAAGCCGATTCGCGATCTAATCTCTACTCCATGGGTCTCCGAGTCTTTACCAAAGATCCGAATGCTTCCTCTGCTTTTCATGATGAGATTCATGATCAATTTGATGGTTGTTGTCTTCCCGGCACCGTTGGGTCCGATGAGTCCCATGATGTATCCCTCGGGCAGGGAAAACGAAATATCCCTCAGACTGAAATCTTCATAATTTTTTCTCACATTCTCAATCTCCAGCACGTTCGCCATTACTCCTCCTCCTCGTCATACAATAACATCAGCATCTCTTTCAGATCTTTTTTATGGATGCCCAATTTCTTGGCATCCTTCACGGCATCACCCAGTTTATCTTCAACGGTCTTCATCTTTTTTTCCTGGAGCAGCTCTTTGTTCTGCATGGCCACAAAGCAACCCTTACCCCCCACTGTATCGATGAAGCCCTCCTTTTCCAGTTCTTCGTAGGCTCGCTTTGTGGTGATCACGCTGATTTGCAGTTCCCTGGCCAGTTTTCGTATCGACGGCAGGGAATCCCCTTCGTTCATTTCACCCGAGATGATCTGTGCCTTGATCTGACCACTCACCTGCTGGTAGATGGGATCCTGTGCCGAATTGGATATGATCACTTTCATGCTGATACCGTTTTATCCGTTATTACCGTATATACTGTATATAACTATACGTAAAATATAATAAAAAGTTTCTGGGTTGTCAAGGTTTTTTTTAAACCTGACATCAGTCCAATGATCTTGGGTGTCATACTAATACAATGAATTCAAACACGCTGGGCAGGAATCAGGCAAGGAATAAAGAAAATGAGTTTTATGCAGAGGAATGACATTCACATGGTGACATGTGGTGATTTACGGCAGATCGTGGAGTTCCAATCTCTTCAGTGTTGGTTGATCCAAGCGCAGTGCTTTCCCAACCGACACCTCCAACAGCAGTTGGAGTGATGTTGGGTTGCATTACCAAATAGGTCAATAGCATTATTCCCGATCTACGCAATTATTCATCAAATCGACTGTTGACCACGGCACTCCTGACATAACTCAGCGGAAAGTCCCACGGGAAATTACCGAAGGGAACCCTCGGTGTCTGCTGACTGAAGGTTTCACGACGGACTTTCTCGCCGACATACCCAAAAATCTCTCCCGCCGAGACAATCCGGTCTCCATTTGTATCTGCAAATCCCCGCAATCCTTTGATTAGAAAATAGGTGAAGACGCCATGCCCTCCTCCCCATTTTTCCGATTCCTGAGACAACTGCGATTGATCGCTGGCCGTAAATACGACCCGACCATCACCGGAATTCCGGAGCCGGTCTAAGTAAAAATTGATGAGGTTATCATCCTTTGTGTTTCTCAGCGTCAATAAATCATTTCTGCCTATGCCACCGCTATGGCAGGCATCGGCAAAGATGATCACATTTCTGGAAACAATATGGCGTTCCAGGGCCGTCTCAATATCCCCCATATGATAGGCAGTGGACGGCATTCTCTCGGGATCGGTATCATAACACATCAGATATAGATTTTGTGTATCTCCCTGTTCAGGCGCTCCATGACCGGCGAAATAGATCATCACCAGGTCTTCCTCGATGGCCTGTCTCAGAAAACTCAACAAGGCATCCCGTACATTCATGATGGTGGCTTGTTCGTTGATGAGCAAGCGAACATGATCTTCGGTATACCCCTGATCGTCCCGCAGATAACGGTAAAATTCCGTGGCGTCCCGATGGGCAAATCGTAAATCGGGTATCCCCTTATGTGTATATTTATAATTTGAAATACCGATGACCACGGCCCAGCGCTGACCACGAAAAGTCTTTCCCAAGGGCGGGGCATTTTCTCTGGACACCAGCCGCCACACCTCATTGATATTCCCGAATTTGTCCTCTGCAGTAATCCGGATGACATTGCGGCCCATCTGTAAAGGAATCTCATACCGGAAATCGGCGCCTGCCACCGTCGAGGTCCAATTGGCTTCCATATCATTAATCCGCACATATTTAATTTCATTTTTATCTTTGACAATACCCTCGAGATTTAATGACGAATGGTCGATTGAAGATATTTTATCAATACCCCGATCCGAAATCAAAGCAGGTTGTGTGATGATAATTTCGGGAGCGATGGTATCCACTTCTGCACCTACCGTATTGATCTCTGTAAATTCTGACAAATTGACTTTGTTGGAAAAAATATGGACCTTAAATGTCCCCCGGGGCAATTCCTTTTTAGCCCTGATTTCCAGTTCACCCTGCGCTTTCTGCATCCCCAGTAGGTCTTTCACTTTAAACCGGGGATATGGCAGAATGTCCAGGTATTTTTTATAATAGTCCGGCGATACCCGAACCTGCATGACAAGATCTTTAATCCTATCGCTGCCGTTGTTCTCTAGAACCACTTTCAACCGGCCTGTCTCATCGGGGTCGAGTATCCCGTCTCTATTGCCCAGCTTATCATGAAATTCCGTATTCATGGTCACTTTTTCAGCAATAACGTCTTTCTTTTCCCCTGTAATTTGAGGCCACGGTTCTTTCTTGTTCACAGTCTTCGCTTCAATTCCCAGCACATATTCAAAGCCCAGTCTGAATTGGGTATACCTATACTTGACGAGTCCGTCCGTCTTGTAGATCTTCATGAATTCAATATCTGATTTTAATCTTAATTGCGCCGTGATATTGCCACGTAAACCAAAACCCCAACCGGCCCCTAAATTCTGTTTCAAATCGGAGCCCGATAGTCCATCCGGTGATTCCAATTTCTCCTGATGGCTGAAATAACTGATCCGGGAATGTATGTCAATGCTCACCAAGGAATGAGGATTGAAACACAGGCCAAGACTTCCATTGATCGAGGGAAACAATGTCATTTGTCGTTCGTTTAAATCGATAAATCGATCGGTCACTGTCACATATCCGAAACTGACACCTATAAACAGAGGACTGTTGATTCCATACCGCAAAGATCCTTCGACACCGGGTCCCACACTTCTGTAACTGCCAAAACCATCCACGTGAGTGGCCACAAAATTCAAACCTACACCCACATTACTCACCCCTCCCATGTCATTTTGACTGAAAACCAGACCCGTCCACAATGTCATGATAAACATCATCATATATTTCTTCGTTTTCATGCTGTTCTCCATTCGTTCATTCATCTGTGGATAATGTCGACCTGTTTTACAACTTTTCCATACCTTTTGAGGATCTTGTTGAGAATGGCCCTCTGATTCATACGGTAATGATCATGGTCAGCCATGTTCGACTTGACAATTGTGATGCCTCTCTTCAGGATATTTTCCCGAAAGTCAGGGAGTTTTTTATCTCTCAATACCAGGATAGCATATCTCAATTTATTGAGAATGCGCTCCATATCTTCAAGTTTTTCTCTCGTTGCCAGAAAATACAAGGTTTCATATCCGGTTTCATGATCCAGGATCCATTGGACAGGTCTCCCGGGTAAACAATATTCAATTCCCCTGTAGAATTTATTCATTGGGCTGCCAGGATCCGGGTAGAGTAGCTCGACATCTCCACAGGAATTCATAAGAAAAATATAAATATAGCAATCCGTGCCGGGACGCAGATACACTTTGATTGGATCGTGTGTGAACAGTACCGATTTGTCTCTAATGGGGAATTCCCGGACAGCTCCATCCGAAAACGGTTTATTGCAGACCAATGAAAGTTCAACATCAATGGTATTGCGTTCCGCATGCGTCTCCACCCATGTGATCTCCACACCATCCCCGATTGCCCTTTCTCCGGTTACTGTGGTCGAATTCCAGTCACGGTGATTCTGTCCGTGGGGAAGCACAGATTGCAGCAATGCTGCGAAAAACAAGCATGTCAAGTTCATTCAAATGTCCCTTGTATAAAAAATCAATCTGCAAGGGAGCAAATATTTTGCCAACTTTATTTAATGTTGTGATTTTCGCGGAGTATCTTTTCTAAAATTAATTAGTTGTCAGTTTAAATTGAGGAATCATTTTAATTGTGCTCAATGCGGCAAATATTGCCTGGTGAGTTTTGTAGGGGCACATTGCAATGTGCCCCTACGACCTTTTTGGTTGATTTCGAAAAAGGATCGGTATTAAATCTTTGACAGGATTAACAGGATCGACAGGATATGATTTTATTTTCTGCTTGATTTTTACGAAATAGTCGTTTAAACTAAATAAAAAGGAGGATAACCCGTGTCAAAGAAAAACCACTCCATTTTTTCAATTCTGTTACTACTGTTTTCTTTCATATCCTGTACGGAGAAAAAGTCAATTCCCCAGGGAGAATTGGATCATCCTTCAGTCATTTCGGCATATACTGCTGGGGCCATATCCTGCGTAGGTCCGATTCGGATTCGTTTTATCACCGACATTGTCGATTCCAGCCGGACAAATGTCATTCTG
>CAZYTI010000103.1:0-9283 GCA_964650065.1 uncultured bacterium | reverse complement strand
AGATAAAATAGGCGTACTTAAAGGGGTTGTCTCTCTGAAAGCATTGGTTCTTGCCAAGCCGGATACGCTTTTAAATCAGATTATGGACCGGGAGGCTGTTACCATCCATACGGAAATGGATCAGGAAGAAGTTGCGAACATATTTCATAAATACGATTTGGTCGCTGCTCCGGTTGTTGATGAGCAGGGTCGGCTGGTGGGCAGGATCACGGTTGATGATGTCCTGGATGTTGTGGAGGAAGAGGCCAGTGAAGACATCACAATGATGGCGGGTATTACTGACGAAACGATCGCTGAACGTTCCATTTTTAAGGTTTCGGGTGTACGGTTACCCTGGTTGCTGGTCGCATTCATGGGAGAGTTGGTTTCAGCAGTCATTTATCAAAGATTTCATGCTTCCGTGGAAAAAATTATCGCCTCAGCCTTTTTTATACCCATGATCATGGCCATGGGCGGTAACGCGGGTATTCAATCTGCAACAGTGGTCATTCGCGGTTTGGCCACAGGAGATATCGATCTTCGGGATACGGGCCGGAGGCTTTTTAGAGAACTCCGGGTGGCATTTTTAAATGGATGTCTCATCTCTCTGCTGCTCTTCGGTGTCGTGGCGGTCTGGCTCCATGATCCCAGGTTCGGATTGATTCTGGGAATGGCTATGCTTGCAGTCATTTTTAATGCGGCATTCACGGGCACGTTGATTCCTTTCCTCTTGAAACGTGTGGGTGTCGATCCGGCCATTGCGACGGGTCCGTTTATTACCACCTCCAATGATGTATTGGGACTGGTGGTCTATTTCAGTATGATCACCCTGTTTCACCAGTGGTTATGAGAGGCTGGGAACGTGGCCATTCTATCAACAGAAGCCGTGGTCCTTCGTAGTTGGAAGATGGGTGAAACGTCATTGATCCTTTCTCTCTTTACCCGAGATTATGGGAAAGTAAGAGTTGTGGCCAAGGGGGGAAGGGGACCCAAAAGCAAATTCAAGGGATGCCTCGAATCCCTGACGCATATACGGGCGATTTATTATGACAAACCAACCCGTGAACTTCAGCTCTTAAGTAAGACTGATCTCATTGATCCCCATTTTCATATCATCGGCCATGTGGGGCGTACGACCATGGGATTGGCTACAGTGGAACTGGTGGACAGAGCCGTGGTCGGGGAAGGAAGCCATCCGGAAGTTTTCGATCTCCTGGTTTCTACACTGTCCGCTCTGGACAAAGGTCAGGGATTCCTGGAAGGAAATCTATGGTTTTTCGAGGGGCATTTTATCGATCTCATGGGGTACAAACCCACATGGGATGCCTGTTTAAAATGTAACCAGTCTTTGGGAATTGAGGGAGGGTATTTTCAGCCCCAGAGCGGTGGTCTCTTCTGTGGTCGTTGTGGTGTCGGGAGTGGGGGGCTGATGATCGGTGGCGAAACATTGGAAATACTCTACTGGCTGCAGAAGACAATGATCGAAGATGTGGTTCAACTCGAACCGACGCCTGCCCAGAAAAAAGAGATCCGCAAAATGTTTGACCTCTATTTTAAAACCCATATTGACCACATGAAGCATTTGAGATCTTTGGAACTGTATTATCAACTGGTTGACGCGTAAAACCTCACATCCTTATAACCGACTCAATCCGATTTATTCGATTCATGACAAAGATTCCTGAAATGAAAAAGGCCCCCAGCGGGGGCCTTTTTTCCTTTTATCGATAATTATTACTTAAAACAGCGTCAGGGAGAATGCACCTGTGTTTCCACTCGTGTCGACACATTTTATTGTGATGGTGTCTCCCGAGGCATTCGAGAGTGCCGGGATCACAATCTTGATGGTTCCTCCGGTTTTATTATAGTGGGATGTGTTCCACGTGAAGGAAATCGCCGACAACGGCAATACAAAGGTAAACTCACCACCCGATTCGGCCATGCTGAAAGATGATACCGAAGAGAGATATTCGGCGGGTATTAGCGAGCTCGTCACAGCAATCGTAATCGATTTGGAAGTTGCATTGGCGGAGTTATCGGCCGTGCTGGACTGACCGGACAGGAGGGGGCTGGGATTGGTACCATCACTAACCGTAATACCACCGGAGAGGGGTCCCAAACCGGCCGCATTCCAAGCAGTAATATAGTAAGTCACGTCCGTGCCGTGCAAGAAGGGCGTTTGGATGCCATCGTTGTTGTAATAGTCGAACTGAGCGGGCAGGGTGACCGTTCCGGACTGGGTAGCGAGTACATCCGATGCAGGGAATTCACCGATACTGATATGGTCTGTATTCCGGTTGTTGTCTTTCGCAAAAATGTAGTAGAAGTCGACAAGAGCCATCGTGTTCCACCGGAAAGTGACCTGGGTCGTGTTCCAGTCGGCATTCCAGTTTCCTCCCATATTCAGCACGAATCCGGATACAGATCCTGGTGCTGATAAATCAATGGCCGTTCGAAATGTAAATTCACCCTCGATAAAGTCTCCGGGAATATTGGAGTAGATTCGATATTCCAGTACATAGAGATGATCGGGTTCCAGATTTTCCGGATGTGAGATGATGAGGGTTTTCATGTCGGCCGAGAGAGATAGGGTGTTGGCCACATAAAAGTCATCTGGATCCCATAGATCGATCCAGGCATCCGGGTGGCTCAAATTGATGGGCATGGAGCAGGCGATTTCGATGTCCGAAGCGATGGGGAACTCATCGTAGATGTCCTGAGCCCGTTCCAGATTTGTGGATACGAATTCGATACCCATCTGTGTGAAGAAAGTATACTCTTCATCGAATTCATGATCGTCGTGAGAAAAACCGCTCAGAATAAGTCTATAGGGCGTACCGGGTAAGAGGTTTACGATGGGATCGATGGTGAGGGTGAGGTCTCCATCCCAGCTTAGGACACATTCAACGATCTCCCAGTAATCTCCGTCCAACCAACTGAGTTCGACGTAGAAACACTCTGATTTCATCAGCTTGGAGAAAGTGGCAAAAATATTGTCCGATATGACGAACTTATAGACGTTGATGAAATTGTTATGGACGATGAAGGGCTCGGGCGTCATGATACTCAGGATGATGTTCTCGGGAAGGGTATAGATTTCATTCTGCATCAATGGAATTTCAAGAAATTCCGGGCCCCATTGAACCGTTTCATGAGTATAGGGCATGGTGTAGAATATGACCCAGGGCGTGCCGGGTAGCTCGGAAAACGTAAAATACCCGTCTGCGTCGGTGATCGTCGTATACTTACCGGGATACACATTCCACCCTCCGGACGTATGATCCCCGTCGTAGCCATCGTACATAAAATATGTGTAATCGGCTACGACCGTGACACCCTGTGCGACAGTGGTCGACAGGTCATTATGCTGTTTGTAGATTCTGCCAGTGAAGCCGGCATTTTTCTGAAAAAGATCAATATTCTGAGTCACACTGTGGTGATAGGCCGAGTCGGTGGGTGGGCAGCAATCGAGGATATTGTCTAATTCGGGTATCCTTACGTTAACCCGGCTGATGGCGTAATCTTCGGCTTCAGAGAAGGTGATCTCGTATTTCCCTGAATTTAATCCAGTGATGATAAAATAGCCGAGACGTTTATTAACTGTGGATTTCAATTCACCGTCGACAACCCAGGAAATGGTGACTGCTCCGCTGTCAAAAAGCGTATGATTGCAAAAGTCGGCTATGACACCGTGGATGGACCCCACGACCCGACCATTGGCGAAAGCTGGGATGTAGGGCTGAACTGTGTGTTCTGAACAACTCCAAATTACCAACATCATTAAGAGCGTTAAAACAAAGATGGTTGTTTTCTTCATTTTTCTACTCCACTATTTTGTGATTGGATTTCCCCTAAAGCTATATTCCAAGTTGGGTGTAGAATGTTGCCTTTCATTTGATCTTGAAAGACGGGTGTGCATTGAAAAACGGAAAATAATATCAATATTGAATTAAGTAATTAAATTTAATATACAATCAAAAATAACGAAAGTCAATAAAAATAATCAATACTGATAATTTTATGCTTGACTTTTTTAAATAAATATAATATAATTGAGGGTATTGAAATTTCATTTCCCGATCGTATTACGCATTTTTTGTATGTCAGGCACAAATACTGGAGATCCATGTGCCTGTAAATGGAGTCTATTCCATAAAAAAGCTAGAGGGGACGATTATGAAAGCCTTGAAGTTTTTTCTAATTCTAAGTTGCCTGATCTGGGTCGGCAGCGGATTTTCCCAACAAGTTACTCGGATCGTGAGGCCGTATATCCTTTTGGATATTGAAAAGACGTCTAACGTGAAGATCGGAGATCAACTGTTCCTCTACCGTATGGGAGATGATGGTCAAGCCGGTGTTATCGGTAAGGTCCAGGTCGTACGCATCCAGGGCACCGATTGCGGTGCCAGGATACTCTTTGAGGATGAGGAGAATCCCATACAATTGGGTGACCGCCTCATGACTATCGGGGAGACGGCCGTAAAACAGAGTGCGACACCTTCTACCACACGGGCGCAGACGCCATCAGGCAGGGTTTTTCAACCCAGGAACAATCAGTGGATTTCGTTTGCCGCAGTGGGTGCAGGTTTGGTGGCGGCCGGATTGGGATACCACTACTATTGGGAAGCGGAACAGATGTCCAAGATATCGCCGGTGAATCACCAACATCAGGCAGAGCTGCAGAACACCGTTCGACAATACGACAACCGGTCCAATTTCTCGACTTATTTGGGTGGGGGACTGATTGTCTTCGGTGTGGTTCACTACTTCATCACACGCAATCGGCCTGTTGCCCAGAGGCAGGCCATCAATATTCAGACCATACAGAAGAAGGATTATTTAGGCGTGGGCGTGCAACTTGCTCTGAAAAAACCTTAGGAAGTTGTTCAGTCACGGTTCTATTTTCTGGGAGATTTAGATTTAATCTCTGACCGATGCACATCCGTGGAGTGTGAAGCGTAGAGCGAACAGGAAAACGATCTACGCTTCACGCTCTAACGCGGCGTTTCATATGCTTTCCAAGACCCGCTTTTTAGCGGGTCTTTTTCGTCAATGGTGACATACCAGGCGCGAAGAGGGAGGGCGTCGTTTTGACCTGCATAGAGGCGGATGCCTTCGGGTAATTTGGCGTTTAAAGAATCCACGGATGTCCAGTGCATTGGAATGATGAGCGCATTCATTTGCTTTTACTTGTCAATGCAGGATACGATGAGTACAAAGAAAAGCATGAGTGTTAGATGTGTTGTTGTTTTATATTTTATCAAACACGCGCCCCATGTTGACGCGCATACCTGTGAATTTTTCTGCGTACGGGTCCTGTGCCCAATTTGATCACCATATTAATAATCGATCGAACAAAGAGATTGTGATCGTGGCTGTAATCTTTCCACAGGCGAGGAAACCAATTCAGATTGTGAGCCCAGCAGGCCGTGAATAATTCATGATGCAAAGGAGACATGTTGTCTTTGTGCAGGGGTTTGGCGTACTCGAGGCGTGTCGTTTCCATGGGAGTAAATAAGAGGGGTACGATGATACTTCGATACGGCTCTAAGCGTTTTACCACATCCAGCGTCTGCATTATGTCATTTTCATCTTCCCCGGGGAGTCCCAGCATGACTGTCGAACAGCTAACGATGTGATTTTCGGACAGCAACTCAAATCCTTCCTCCACGACTCGGGACCATTCTTCCGGTGCGAAGGGGTATACTTTTCCCCTCATGTGTTTGTTGATCAGTTTCGAACTCGCTGTTTCGATTCCGACCTGGAAGCTGATTTGCGGGCATTTGGGCGTTCCCAATTCTAAAATTTTTGATATGGTTCTGATGGTTTCGGGGGCGCTCACGGCCGAGGACAATGAGACATGACTGGCAGACACCCACTGGACCTCCGGGAGGGCGTGGACCCTTTCAAAGAGTTCAACCACCGCGTCCGGATTGACGTCGAGGCCATCCGACTGGTAAAGGAGAATATCTTCTGCATGCAGTACAACACCGGGATTGCCAGCATCGAGATTGATCCGGACTTCATGGAGAATTCTGTCCAGAGGCCTGGACCGGACCTTTTTGAGTGACGGCACACAGAAAGCACAGCTTCTTGCACACCCTCGAGTCGCTTCGACCAGGCCGATGATGCTCCCATTGACAATGTCGGCGATATCTGAATCACCTGCAATTTCTCCTTCAACAATTTCGGGGATGTTGAAATCATCCTGCAGTACCTTTGAGAAGAGTTCGGGGACCGTAACTTCTCCCTCACCCACGACCACACAATCGATGCCCAGTGCCTTTCTTTTCTCAGGATGTTTTAATAACTGCCATGCTCCCGGTCCTCCTAAAAAAATTTTGGGATGGATTTTATTCAGGATAGGCTGATTCAACAACTGTCTTAGTTTTACGGCCATCCTGCCCTCGCCACCTAACAAAACCGCATATGTCGATGTCACCGGACCAATACCCAGGGGATCATTGGAAGTGATCCCAACGATTTTGGTTTCTTTACTGACGACTTTGTTGAGATGATCAGGGTGGGCGACAATGATATCTTTCCGCAGGAATCCTTTCGATAGCAGGGCTGCCTCAATCTTCCGTGTTCCGTAGTTGGCATACCTGAGGCGGCCTTCCCCATCCACTTCCCCGCTGGGGCAGAATACGGGATAGTATAACCAGTCCGGAACGATGTTCTGGGGAAGCGCACATGCACTGAAACCGAAAAACATATTCCCCTGGTATGTACTCGCCATGGTACGATCACATGTCAGTACAATTTTATAGGGCATTGTTTTTCCTTTGTCAGAAACGTAAATCCATTCAGTATAGGCATTTTTTTAAAAAAAGTCAAAAACTATTGTTTTTCATCGGATAAAGGAAAAACAAATGTGTGGGCAATGGCGTCGAGTTTTTTCATCAGATGGAGTTTGGGTTTGCCCGGATCAAATACCGCGAAATCGATCATGTAAATCCGCTGGCTTGTGGAATCATACACAGTATAATTTTTAAACGGCCCTCCTTTGGCCAGACTGTCCAGTTTAACCAGCCATTTTTCAACCCAGGTCCATTGATAGTGCTGGTTGAGCTTGATCAGCGCCATGATGATGAAAAACGGGCTCAAATCTTAATTTTCGACAAACATCATTTCGTGAATTTGTTTTATTACCTATTAAGAAGATAGAAACCCATTCTATGAATGTCGAAAATCAAGTGGTTCGTTTCCTTAATTTCCACCTCAGCATAAACCAAACGAATGCAAAGAGAAATATGAAAAGACCTGTCAAAATGGTAATCAATGACATGGCATACCCTTCGGCAACAACTGCTGGAGAGATATCGGTGGCCTCGGAGATGGCCTGCATGGCCATATAGACACCCCAGAAATGACCAAAAAATCCAATGACGGCACTCATTCGTCCGGGCCCTGGCTTTGATAAAACTGGTACATGTCTTCCAGATCGGATGCAATTTCCAGGATGATGCGTGATTTGGTCGGTTGAGGCAGATCCAGTCTGGCATTAATCGATTTTAAAAGGGGAGCAAATCGATTCATTTGTCAATCTCTCCTATTATATTGAATAGATGATGGAAAAAATTGCGCCATTCGGCCAATCGGCCAAGGGCATATTTTTTACCCTTTGCTGTGAGGGTATAATATTTTCGCTGCCTTTTGGGCCCTTTCTGCTTCCAGATGCCCTTGATCAATTTCTCTTTTTCCAACTTGTGGAGAATGGGGTACAGGGTGCCATGGTTAAACTTGAATTGACCTTCGCTGTTGTCTTCGATCTCAAGAGCGAGCTGATACCCGTGTTTTTTTTCACGGAATAAAATGGACAATATGAGTATCTCGTTACAATTTTTTGTTAAAGTGGGTAGACTAAAGTCAGGTAATTCCATGATAATCACCTTATTGGATTATGTCGATACTATTTATATAGATAAGCTATATATAGATGATCTATATATACTATGTTAATATAATGGATTTGGTTTCGATTGTCAAGAGAAATTTTACCGACATGAGCCGAAGAAAATATGTTCTGTGGTTGTTTTTTAGGGTAGGAAAGCTTATCTTTAAAAGTGTCTGAAGTGCTTGAAGTGCCCTAAAATTGTGAATAATCCTCTTTTCAACTTTAGATATTATGTTTAAAAGGCACTTTAAGATCCGTCGCTCCGCTCAGGACAAGCTTTAGTCAATTAAGTGCACTTTCACAAATCTATTTTAAGAAAAAGACCTTAATGGCCGTTTTATAGACTTTATTACAAATCGAGTTTGAATCAAAGGAGGCTTTATTGGTCAATTCGATGGACAAAATTGTGTCTCTCTGTAAGCGGAGAGGCTTTATCTTTCAATCCAGCGAGATCTATGGTGGAATCAATGCCTGTTATGACTATGGTCCCCTGGGAGTGGAACTGAAACGTAATGTGAGAGAACTCTGGTGGAAATCCATGGTCTATGAGAGGGACGATATCGTCGGGCTGGATGCGGCGATCCTCATGCACCCGAAAGTATGGGAAGCATCCGGCCATGTGGCTGGTTTTACCGATCCCCTGGTTGATTGTCGTAATTGCAAACAGCGATTCAGGGAGGATGAAATCGATCCCGGAAAGTTAGAGAAGCGGCAATGTCCCCGATGTGGGAAAGCAGACTCACTGACCGATGCCCGGCAGTTCAATTTGATGTTCAAGACCCACATGGGGGCCGTGGAAGAAGACGCCTCGGTCGTGTATCTGAGACCGGAGACGGCCCAGGGTATTTATGTGAATTATAAAAATGTGTTGGATTCATCCCGTCAGAAAATTCCCTTTGGTATTGCCCAGATCGGCAAGGCCTTTCGGAACGAAATCACACCGGGGAATTTCATTTTTCGAACCCGGGAATTCGAGCAGATGGAAATGCAATATTTTGTCAAGCCCGGTGACGATGAAGCTGCATTCCAGGAATGGCAGGAAGCGCGTATGGCATGGTACCTCCGGTTGGGAATCCGCAAAGAGAAGCTCCGTTTCCATCAACATGGTGAAGATGAACTGGCCCACTATGCCAAAACGGCCTTTGATATCGAGTACGAGCTCCCCATGGGATGGAAGGAATTGGAAGGCATCCATAACAGAACCGATTTTGACCTTGCCCGGCACCAGGAATATTCGGGAAAGGATCTGACGTATTTCGAGGATGCCACCCGGGAGCGGTTCCTTCCTTACATTATAGAGACCTCCGCCGGTGTGGATCGAACTCTGCTCATCTGTCTGGTGGACGCATACGAGGAAGAACAGTTGGAAAAAGAGAAGCGTACCGTACTTCACCTGGATCCCAAGAT
>CAZYTI010000102.1:0-9390 GCA_964650065.1 uncultured bacterium | reverse complement strand
CTCAGGTAAATTTTTGAAGTCTGCAGGCCGACGAAGTAACTACCGCTGAAAATCAGCTGAGACGCCCGCAGATTAACAGACGCATTATGCTTGGTACCGAACTGAGCCTCGAATGTGGAACCGGGTTCTCCGCCGAAGATTTCTCCGGGTAGAATCTGAGTGGTCAAACTGAGATTGTCGGTGTAGTTGATAGCCCCGGTAATTTGCGGCAGCCCGGACGTGATGATGGTGAGCATTTCCTTTTCTGCCGCTTTAATACCCAGTTTGGAATTCTTTACCTCATAATTATACTGAACAGCATATTCCCGTGCCTGTTTGAGACTGAGAGGTTTGGGTTCTTGAGCGTGGACCATGACTACCAAAATCCACGATAAAAGTACCTCCATGTTTATAACCTGTCGAACCTGTATTCTTTTCATTCTTTCTCCTAAATTAGCTTTCCCACGGTTTCTGATCGTGATCATATTCATCTGATTATGATGATTTTTTCCTGATCATCCTATTCGGATGGAGGGGTAATGACTATTTTTAACAGGGGGAAAAAACTTACGATTGATTGCGGCTTATTCCTCCCAGAAAAATCTCGATAAAGAGGGAAGAACGTTCTTTCAGGTTTTTCCGATCTTTGTGGTTCATCATGATATGTGTCATACCCTTTAGAAATGCGAGTAAAACGAAACAGATATCCTGTGGATTCTGATGAATGACAATTTCACCGCTTTTTTGGCCCGCCTTAATAATCTGCGTTAATTGCTCAGTGAATTCTGATATTTGTGATTCGATGTATGCATCAATCTCTTTGTGTTCTGACAGCCTACAGGGATTAAGGGATTCGAGTTTCTGTTTTCTCTGGAACTCACGGTCAGTTGACATTTTATTTAATACATTGTGCATCAATTGCTGAATTTTTTCCAGAGGGGTGCCCTCTTCATTCAATGTGGTTTTAACGAGTTGAAAAAATGGCGACACTCTTTCTTTAACCAATTCCAAGAAGAGGTTCTCTTTATTGCCAAAATGCCAGTAAATAGCTCCACGGGTAACATTCGCTTTATCGGCAATATCTGAGAGTCGGGTTGCTTCATACCCCCTCTCACTGAAAACAGCAAGCGCTGCTTTCAGTAATTCCTGTTTCGTTTGTTCGGCTTCTTCTTTTTTTCGCCTCATCATCACTCCATACTTACATACATGTACGTATGTAAACTATGTAAAGTTCCCATTATTTTTAGATTTTTGAATTATGTGAAAATATTAAGATGAGTATTAAGATCAGGATTGTATAGATGAAATATTTTTTGACTATAACAGTTGAGTGTATACCTTACAAGCAGGGGGGCAGCAGTTACCTACCTAAAACGGGCCGGCCTGTCTTTTGCATATAACATTTAGGATATTAAGAATCTTATCGGTGGGGGAATCCGGTATCGCCCACAATAAAATAACGACGAAAAAGTACCACATAAGGATTTATCTGCTCAGCACCATTTTGTGAGATTCTGAGAAATCTGTTGTGCGAATATGATAAACATACACACCCGAGGGCACTTGCCTACCCAACCCATCCTTTCCGTCCCATACAACGCTGTATCGTCCTGCTGATTTCATTCCATCCACAAGCCTATCAATTTCCTGACCCTGTAAATTGTAAATCCCGAGAATGACTCGGCTGACTTTAGGTAGGTCAAATCTTATTGTTGTCTTTGGATTGAACGGATTCGGATAATTCTGACCAATGAAAAATTGGTCCGGGATTTGATCGTCGGTATGACTTTCTACGTTTACTGGAATATCACGCCAACGCAAAACACTGTCGTTCTGGATATGATCACTGGGGGGTACAGTCAGCTGGCGGTCGGGTATTTCTTCGCCCTCGACTCCTTTTTCCACTGTCTCCCAATTACCACGGGTGTATTTATATTCAATCGCTTCTCCGTTAAGAAATGGCAAGGTGAGTTGCCATAAATTATCGCCAACACGCATCAAGGGAAAATCATGATTGATCCCATCTGAACCAGTGTAGCCGGGACCCGGATCCCAATAATTAAATGTACCCGTGATATAAATGATATCATTGGAAGGAGTAGACTCCGGAACATTCACAAAGAATGTCACATTAATTAATAAATTATTCGTATTTGGATCTGCTCCTAACTCCAGTTCATGCATATAATCGGCATCATGCCAGGCTGGTCCTGAATAACCCCAACCAACCAGAACATCCCGCAGGTATCTACTGTAGTTATCTTGTTGTTTGTTATCCGAATCATCATACCATATATCACAGCCAATAATATCACCGCCATTTAATTGTTTTCTGCTTACATCAAATTGATTATAGACCTGCATAGCCATTTCCAGCACCCAGTTACCTGCAACGGTTTGCTGTACTGCCGTGACTAAAGCCGCCTCTATATTTTGTCCCGATGCCCAGTTCAACGCCTTTGAATTATCCCGGCGAATCAACCAGCCTTGTGCACTGATACTCTCACCCATGTATTCGCCACCACTTCGATCTCCATCGATAAAAATTTGAATACAGTCATCCTGCCACAATTCATGATTAGGATGATCGTTTACCCCTGCGATGTCATCCTGAATTTCTATGGCCAGATACAGCAAATTTTCAGTTAAGCTCCAAACAGCCCGCCATTGTACTTTACTGTCATCATAGTTGCTCCAATCCTCTCCATATATGTCCGGTATACCTCCTTTCGTCAACAATTCCGGAACATTCGCCAGATTCCAGGCAGCATCATTCAGGTCGCCGTCAATCGTTGGCAGAGTCATTCCATTCGGAATTTGATTTGCAATATAGCGTTTTTTCGTATAATCTCTTCCCCAGAAGTATTGTACGGGAATAGAAAATTCCAGAAGCAGTTCATTCCTGTCCGAATTCCATGCCTGAAACCTAATCCGGTCCACAGCAACATCGCCGGAAAAAACAGTGAAATAACTAGTTCCGGTGCCATCGCCCGTTTGATAAAGGGGTGAATCACCAGAACTGCTGTTCGAAGTCAACACGTCGTTGGTTAGTGGAAGTGTGAATATACGTATCCCGCCTGTTTTTGTGGTTGAATAATCAAATGTGATATTTATTGGATCATTGTAATCCATATAAGTAGGATAGACTGGAGATAATTGAATATTATATATGGAGACGATTCCACTTGAGAAGTCTATTTCAACAAAATTACTGCTCTGATTACCGCAATCATCATAAGCATATATTTTGAAATTATAGATACTTTTACTCGTCGTAAACAACAAATCCGTAGTGAAATATTCTTTATAATTATCAATGATAATCCTGTAGAATGAAGCCCTGTCACCATCATTGGCTATTTGAGGAAGATTCCAGGTAAAAAGAATACTGTTCTGTTGTTCCTGATGGGTCAGATTTTCGACGATATTAGGAATCATGGAATCATTGGAATTGTTGTTGTAATGGTATCTTTCACCCCAACCAAGTATATAATATTCAGAAGCTAAACTGCCATTATCCGAAGCAATGGGATCGCGGTAACCAATTGGCGAAGATGAACCTCCCAAATGGCCTAATTCCAACATATGTCCTGGCAGGGTTACATTTGGGTTAATAATACCAATCGCCTTGCGTACGCCGTCGATCCAGTGTATGGAGCCCGAATCATTGACCCAGCAGTTTAACAACAAAATATCGACATCAGTCACATCAGGCAGAGTTGCAGTGTCCTGGTTATCACCCGTATGTAAAAATTTTATGCCTTCCGGTGTAATAATTTCAAATTGTCGAACCGGTACACTGTGCAATCCATCATGGGCGATAACCGTTAAACCTGCAATAACATCACCATCTCCGGTATTCATTTTTATTGGCGCCAACGAAAATTCAGCAGGCCCCACAACAGGTTTATTCAGGGCTGTCATTGCATTTATTAATCTTAATGAATAATGATCGCCGTGTTCGTGGGAGATAAAATAAGCATCAATCAAATCTGCTAATTCAAGGAATTCATCAGTATCAAAATAATCATATAAATCGAATCCAAATGTAACCGAAGGTGTTTTAACCACAAATCCATGATTATAAAGCTGCCAGATGGTGGCGCCCTCTGTCACCACTTCGGTTTGAATTTCCACGATCGCTTTCTTTATCATAAATTGATAAAATGCCTTGGTATCGGGATGAAGCGGCGGATAAGTGCCTAAGATCAAATCATCAATACGACCGAAACAATTTTCTCGGATCGAAAGATCGCCCGATTGTGGTCTTTCCCGGAGGAAAATCTCCTTGATTTCAGAGAAGGTATAGATTTGGGCGGGTAATTTGTGGTGGAAGATGATTGACATGAAAACAACTGGAAGAATAAAGTAACCGTGTCGTTTGAACATTATATTTCACCTTATAATAATTGTTAAGTTGGATTATTCAATCATAAGTGTTTTTTAATATTCGATTGTACGCTGTTAAAAAAGTTGGACGGATGAAACCAAAATTTAAGAGAGGCAATTTTCATAGTCAAGGATTATTTTTATTCTTTTTGGTTTTTAGATTTTGATTATTGATTTGATATTCCATATATTGGTGTTATCAAGGAACTGTTTAATCAAAGGAGATTGTCTTATGAAACGACTTTCATGCTTCGTAGTACTCATTCTTGTGGGATTGATTATTCCAGCAACTTATGCTCAAACAGACCCTGTTGTTCAAAAGATCATTGAGATAGGTACCACAGACAATCAGGTGATGGCTCATCTCGATATATTAAGCAACCGCATAGGTGGCCGATTAATAGGTTCCGGCGCCTATGAAGATGCTGAAAAATGGGCAGCCGGTGAATTCAGAAAATGGGGCCTGGAAGTTGAAATGGACGAGGCGGGCGAGTTGCCCGTTGGTTTTAACCGGGGACCCTGGTTTGGCAGGATGCTGTCAGAAGACGGTATGACGCTCCACTTCGTAACACCCTCTTATACCGCTGGAACAAAAGGTGTTCAGCGGGGTCCCGTTCTCATCGAGCCAAAAACGCAGAGCGCGTTTGACAACATGAAAGGTGCCATAAAAGGTGCATGGATCCTCATATCGGGTTTCGGAAACGGCAGACCTATAGATGTGTCGGCTAAAGCAGATACGCAAAGAGCCAAAATTATCGAGGAGAATAATGCGATCGATGAAAAGAATAATGAAATACGCCGCGAAAACAGAAAAAACCGCGATAATCCTGCTGCTCAAAAAGAGCTGTTACCTCTAAAAGACGAACCTGCCCTATTCTATAAGCAGATGAAAGAAGCCGGCATTTTGGGCATCATCCAATCGGCGCCTGTTCCATTAAGAGCCACACGCAATACAGACAATATCCTTGAAATGACCTGGGAAACATTGCCCACAGTTCCGGATATCAGGTTGGACGAAAATCAATATATAATTATTAAAAAGATGGTCGAAGAGCGAAGGTATTTTTTATTGGAGTTTGATATCCGCAATCACTTTAGGATGGGTCCTGTGAAATATCATAATGTCATTGGGATCATTCGCGGAAATGAATTTCCTGATGAGTATGTCATTGTCGGAGGACACCTGGATGCGTATGATGTGGCCACAGGCGCTATTGATTGCGGCGTGGGCGTCACCAATGCCATGGAAGCGGCTCGTTTAATCATGAAAGCGGGCGGCAAACCCAGGCGGACGATGTTGTTTATGCTGTACGCCGGTGAAGAATTCGGTCTCCTGGGTTCCAAGAGCTGGGTGAGCCGGAATTTGGATAAAATGGATAAAATCTCCAATATGTTTAATCGCGATGGCGGCCCTTCTTGCCCGACCGGAATTAAAGTAACGGCAGCAATGCGAACAGACTTTGAAAGAATATGCGCACCGATAAATGGAATCAATCCTGAATTCCCATTTGAAATTTTGGATAGAGAGCCAAGAGAAAAACCGGAAAGAGCATCAGGGTCAGATCACGGATCTTTCGCGGTAAAAGGGGTTCCAACACTGAGCCCGGACTCAGGGTACCCGAGAGGCGATAATTTCAGTTATGGCGAAATTTGGCATACGGAAAGAGATCTGTATCAAAAAATGATACCTGCCTATCAGGAGCACAGCTCTGTCGTGACTGCAGTACTGGCCTATGGCGTTGCAAATTTGGATCATCTATTAGCCCGTGAAGGATATTATATCACGAAGGATAATAAAGATAAAAAGAAAAAATAATGAGTTAAAATATGTTCCTACTTTTCCAGGCGTTTTAAATATCGGTATCGCCCAAAAAAAAGTGTTAACCCTAGAAATAGACTGACCAGCAAAACTTTTATTGAAATGCTGTAGGCTTGTTGTTCTGTTTCGTGAAATGACCCGACGGAAAATTCTAACCATAATGCGAGCCAGAGCATCCACATTATCCTCATAACCCAAATGGTCCAGGCCCGCCTGCAGATACGATTCTTAATGGTGATGGCAGTCTTTGTCATTTTCAGCCCCACACTACATTTTATCAATACCATGTTCCAGCAAATCGAGGTCCCACCATGAATCCGGATCCTTTTGCTGCCCATAACCGAATGCCTTATCCATCGATGTGAATAAACCATCCATAAATGGGAAATTCGCACTCGATGCTTTAACAATTTCATGAATGATTGTTTTATCCTGCTTTGCCCAGGGACAAGTCATGATGCAGGTACTGCAGTAACTGTTGGATTCTTCCCAGTACTCGTAACATTTTAAGCTATCCTCAAACCACGTCTGATGTCCGGGATTACTCCACTCGCCCCTTACCTTGAAGTCAGGCTCTTTATTAAAGGAGATCGCCTTGGAAGGACACGTTTCCGCACAGCGCCCACATACTTCACAGAATTCCTTCAGACCGAAGTGGATGGGTTTATCTGTAGCCATGGGCATATCGGTCAGCACTTTACCCAATTGCACGGCTGGACCGAACACCGGGGATATAAAACGGTTGGTGCGTCCCACCTCTCCCAATCCTGCATCCACGGCAAAGGGAATGCTCGATCCCAGGCCATTGACACTGGGAATCGCGATGTAGCCCAGGTTGCGTATGAACTCACCCAATAGGCCTACAGTAAACTCCAACCGGCTGTAACCGAGGGATGTTGTCGCATCACACAATTGAGTAGGAGCCCGAGATGTTAATTCCGGGGACATCCGGACGACGACGGCAATGCCATATTTTACCTTCTCAGGAATCACGGCTTTCTCGTCTTTCACATCATAAGGTTGATCGACCTCTTCAAATATGACATCAACGCCATAGCTTCTGGAGAATATATGGCGGCGGTCAATAACGGCGATTCCTGTATCGGCCGCACCATAGAAACGGGCCGCTCGCTTAACCACTTTCGCGGCATGCTCGGGTGATGTTTCCCACTTTTCGGGCAGGGGCCGACTTCGGCCTCCTCGAGAAGGTCGCACCCATGACCTCAGGCCTTTATTCATATTCCCGGTTCCACGAAGCGTCCAGCCGGCAGCCATTAATGCTCTATCTTCACGGCGATATCCGGGAATGTCGTCTTCTTGTATGGCGGTCATAAACGCTTCTTTATTTTTTCTGATTATCTGTCTATGTGCCTCGGTCGTGTAGACCCTATAAGCGTTGAGGATATTTTTATGCTGATCGTATCGTTGATAGACGGTCATCTATTGCCAATACCGGTTTATCGATTTTCTTGGCCCACCAGGGCCGGGCAGATGGATTTTTTTTATTCTGCGAAGCCGCTGATACTGCTGAAGGCGCCACCCCTCCGGCCGCAATCAGACCGCTTCCACCAATGCCGGCTTTTAGAAAATCTCTACGCTTAAAATTACGTTTCATAGTTTCTCCTATATTGAATAAAATATAAAACATTTGATGAGAATATCCAAAAGGATTGGTTTAATAAATAATTATTTTCTGCCCATGATGGAAGACCTTAAAAAGAAGGTTGCCCAAAACTGTGATATAAATTGATGGTCAAAAGATGATATTATTATTTACCATTTATCATCTCGGCGGATACAAATTTCCACTTGCTTTATTCCTCCTTTAAGTTTATACTTAAAATTAATCGGTTTGTCAATTCATAAAAAAATTCACACCCGTATTTTCTATGTATGATAATGTAAGGAGCGGCCATGCAAAATCGAAGAAATTTTCTGATGAAGCTTACTGGGTTATTGCCGGCATCGGTAAGGCTTCCACTGCTAAAGGGAGGTTGTGCGGGCACCCAATCAACGGCAGGACGGGATTACTTCAATGAAATAGGTGTTAAACCATTTATTAATGGGGCAACAGCCTATTCAGCACTTGGGGGAAGAAATATGTTTCCCGAAGTCATCGAAGCCATGGCGTATGCCAGGCAGCGGAATGTGAAAATGAAGGAGCTCCACGATGCCGTTGGAAAACGGCTGGCATCACTTGTCGGTTGTGAGGCAGCCATGGTATCATCCGGGGCCTGTTCTGCAATGACCCTCGGTACGGCCGCTTGTATATCCGGAACTAACGAGGATTTTATCCGCCGTATTCCTGACTTACGCGGCATGAAAAATGAGGTGATTATTCAGAAATCACACCGTTATATTTATGACCATGCTGTTCGCAACTGTGGAATCCGATTGATCGAAGTAGAGACGTTGCAGGATATCGAGCGGGTTGTCAATGAAAAAACGGTTATGATGTTTTTCTGTCATATGCGGAATGATGCGGGTCATATCAATTTGAAAGCTTTTGCTGAATTAAGTCAACAGTATAAAATTCCAAGCCTTATCGATGGTTCCAATACAGTGCCTCCATTAGAAAGGCTCTCCGGATATCTCAATCTTGGATTTGATCTTGCCGCTTTTTCAGGTGGGAAGGGTCTTCGCGGACCCTACAGTGCCGGGCTCCTGCTCGGCCGGAAAGACCTGATTGAAGCCGCCCGTCTGAATGGTTCTCCCAATTCCGATACGATTGGAAGAGGAATGAAGGTCAGTAAAGAAGAAATTCTTGGAATGATGGCTGCCGTAGAGACCAGTCTTCAATACGATTACTCAGTAGAAGCGAAAAGAGAAAGTAGAGTTTTAAACCTCATTTCCGATAAAATCCTATCTATCCCGGGGATCCGGACTGAAATGGTATATCCGGACACCGAGGGAGGCAGGCCACATCTTCGGATCTATTGGGATAAATCTAAACTTTCTGTTGCAGAAGCCCAACAACAGCTCAGGGCGGGAGATCCCTCTGTCGAAACCTGTTACTTAGGTTTGTCGGATGGCGAACTTGAAGTTGGAGCTGCCATGTTGAAAGACCATGAAATCGATGTCCTTGTGCAACGACTCGGTGAAGTGATACCCAGTGGAGTGTAAAACATTTCTACCCGAATTATTTAACACCTAAAATTCTAAATTAAAAACATAGGAAAAGTGATCCAAGTTTATTATATTTA
>CAZYTI010000101.1:7835-9435 GCA_964650065.1 uncultured bacterium | reverse complement strand
ATCGTCTTACCTATCATCGTAATATCTCCAGTAAGGCCTTGCGGAGCCAAGCTATTATATTTTTAGATATTGAAGGCATGCCCCCCTCTCCCAATTTCTCCAAAATTTTATAATGAGATATAGTCTTACCAATCATCACAGACACTCTTTTTTAACGGCATCAAGTTATTATATTTTTGAATATTGAAGACTCCTGCTTTCAAAAACCCAAAATCCATTAATAAAATCCGTCTGGACTTTCATGTAAATTGCAAGTGAAACTTTCAATTTATCGGTTATCATACCTGTTATATTTTTCTTTAACAGGAATGCTTCATCATCAATAGCGTATTAAAACCTCGAGAAAGGGCAGAATCGTAGGCAAAATATTTTCAGCTTTCAGGATCATATTCCAAAAAATCACCTTACAGTATGGGTACCCTATTCATACAACCAGGCCGTTTGCTTTTATCAGCTCATCAAACCGTGGATCATCGGCATGCAATACACGCGGTAATATCCCATAAAAAGAGAGCCATGGATCATGATCCTTGGCGGCTTTCTCCATCTGGTGATAGGCCTCATCCGTTTCTCCCAGGGCATTATGGAGAAATATTAAAAAAGTGGACGAGACGTATTTTTCTGCATCTCTTTCCAACAACTCATCGAGTTGTTTTTTAGCCTCATGTTTTCGACCGGATAAGCCATAGGCACAACCCAGAAATGTTTTCGCGACCGAAGCACCTCCCGATAAATTCACCGCCTTCTCAGCGGCAGAAATCGCCTCGCCAAATTTCCCCTGACAAATATAGGCCACACTCAAATTGTAATGCGGCTGCCAGAATTGGGGATCTTCTTCGATGATCTGCTTAAATTGGACAACCGATTCTTCGTATAGACCGGCGTAGGTCATAACCGATGCAGCCCAACCTTGATATAAAGAAGAAAGCGGATCAAGCTGCTGGACTTTTTTTGCATGCAAAAGCGCCTCGTCAAATTCTTTTCCACTCGCCAGGAAAAGGGCAAGATTCAAATGACAGAATGCACTCTTGGGTCCTAACTCGATCGATTTCCGGAGTTCTTTTTCTGCCTTTGGCCGATTCCATTCATAAAACCAATACAGGATACCCAGACCGCTGTGTGCATCCGCAATGGTATCGTCGAGAGCGATCGATTTATGGAGCAGTTCAGTACTTTTCGAAACAGCCTCACGGGGATTGGTATCTCCCCAGAACATCTGGCTACCATGCCATGTGGAGAGTCCCGCATAGGCCAAAGCGTAGTCGGGATCGATTTCTATGGCTTTCTGATAACATTCGTAACTTTTTGCCCATGCTTCGGGTGTGAGATTGTTCCAGTAGTAAACCCCTTTTAAATAATAGCTGTAGGCTTCCAGGTTTTCTGTATAACGTTTCACCAGTTTCTCTTTTTCACCGCTCAGCAGCTTTACCTTCAGTTTTTCCACGATGGTTGTCGCAATTTCATCCTGGATGGCAAACACATCGTCCAATTCCCGGTCAAAACGTTCAGACCACAGATGATAACCATCGGCAACCTTAATGAGCTGAGCCGTGATGCGTAGCCGGTCACCGGCCTTGCGCACGCTCCCCTCCAGTACGTG
>CAZYTI010000101.1:0-7825 GCA_964650065.1 uncultured bacterium | reverse complement strand
GTTGAGCTTCCGCCCGATCTCACGAATGTCCACTTTCTGGTCTTTAAAAGCGAATGATGAAGTCCGGGCAGGCACATGGATGTTTTCAATTTTAGTCAGGGCATTGATGAGTTCTTCGGCCATACCGTCGCAGAAGTAATCCTGCTCCGGGTCGGCGCTCATATTCATAAAGGGCAGCACGGCAATGGAAGGCAGGCTCTTTTCCTCTGAAAGATCTTCCCCATCTGTTGTTTTTATTTTTTTTGAATCCCCTGTAAGTCTGACAACAGATCTTCTACACTTTGATATCTGTTTTCCTGCTCTTTGACCATCGCATTCTCAACCACTCGCATCAATTCTGGCGGAGTATCATTTCGAAAATCGGAAATGGACGGAGGTGATTCATTCACAATCGAATACACTACAGCCTGGTCATACTCGCCCTGAAAAGGCAATCGTCCTGTCAGCATCTCATACAAAACGACACCAAGAGACCAGATATCGGTCCGGTGGTCGACCTGCCCCCCCTGCATTTGTTCCGGTGACATATAGGCGACCGTACCCAGCGATGTTCCGGTCTTGGTCAGTTTGATCGATCCCTGCAGTTTGGCCAATCCGAAATCCATCACCTTCACCCAACCGGTTTCCATGACCATGATGTTTTCGGATTTGATATCCCTGTGCACGACGCCTTTCTGGTGGGCGGCTTCGAGGGCCTCGGATATCTGGATGGCATAGGTGATTATATCGTTGATTTGTAGGGGCACATGGCCATGTGCCCCTACGATATCCCGTAATGTCTTCCCCGCCACGTATTCCATGACGATATAGAGACTATCCCCTTCATCATCGATCTCATGTATGGTGCACACATTAGGATGATTCAATGCAGCAGCAGCCCTGGCCTCTCGGAGAAAACGGGCCTTGTCCATGTCTTCTCCGGAAAGATGTGATGGGAGAAATTTTAACGCAACGACGCGATCGAGTTTGGTATCTTCGGCTTTATAGACGACACCCATCCCCCCCTCACCCAATTTCTTCAGGATTTTATAATGGGAGATGATTGTTCCGATCATATCGTGAATCTCCCGAAAATATAAGAAATGTATTGGAAACAATTAAGTTATGCTATATAATCAGAAAATTTTTACTCAATGTCAAGAAGTATATTATGATATTCAAATAAAACTTGATTATCAAAAATAGTTCCCTTATCTTTCAATAATTACTCATCTGAAACATTCTGAATACGCAACGATCTTAAATCACCACCCTGTTATTATCAATATGAACGGGATCTCTCAAGGGTCCACAACTTCCGTGAAAAGGGGGCACCCATGAAAGTAAAAGTCTTGTTGTTTACGGTCATAATGGGTTGTTGGCAATCCAGCCCGGCGCAACGGGGATGGGAAGAGCAAAGCAGCGGTACATCGACCCATCTTGCATCGGTCTATTTCGTCGATACCAGCACTGGATGGGCTGTCGGCGGTGCCCTGGGGAGCAGCAAAATTCTCAAGACAACAAACGGAGGCGCTGAATGGTTTGACCAGGAGCCGGGTACGACCACAGTTCTGGAATCGGTCGTTTTTGTGGACGCCAATGTGGGTTGGATCGTTGGCGAAGGGGGCGTCATTCTCAAAACCACGGATGGAGGAGACCATTGGGTGCCCCAGAACAGCGGAACTACGAAACCCTTACTTTCGGTTGCCTTTCTGAATCAGGACCTGGGATTTGCAGTCGGCTACGACGGCACCATCCTGAAAACGACCGATGGAGGCACGCTCTGGTCTTCCAAAACCAGCGGTACCAGCAGGCATCTGACTTCCGTCCATTTCCCGGATCAAAACACCGGATGGACCGTGGGTGCCTGGACCGTCATTTATAAAACTACAGATGGCGGAGAGAACTGGTCCCCCCAGTCAGGACCAGAAGGTGTCACGGTCGATCTGTGGGGTGTCCGTTTTATCGATGCCAATACTGGTTGGACCGTAGGCGGATTGCTCCAGACGGGCACGATCCTGAAAACCACAGATGGGGGTGACACCTGGACTTCCTATACCGCCACAGCCTTCAACCGGCTGTCCTCGGTGTTCTTCATCGATACGGACAACGGTTTTACAGTGGGGAATAAGGGAACCATCTTAAAAACCACCGATTCCGGAGTGAGCTGGACGACCCAGACCAGTGGGACGGACGAATGGCTCAGATCGGTATATTTCGCAGGTTCAGAAAAGGGTTGGATCGTTGGCGATTATGGAACCGTTCTAAAAACCCCGGTAACCCCTCCGACCTCTGTGGAGGGGGATCCGGTGAACGGACATCCCGTCGATTTCAGGGTGGTTTTGAAGAGTTATCCGAATCCCTTCAATGCATCGGCACATATTGCTTATCATTTACCGGCATCGACCCTGGTCTCTCTCAACATACACGATCTTCTGGGGAGGAGCATCGCCACCTTAGTCCAGGGCCGTCAGGAAGCCGGGCATCATGAATTCATGTGGAATGCAGAGCATGTCTCCAGCGGGACTTATCTGGTGCGACTGAAATATGGTGATCGGACAGTTACCAACAAGATCATCTTGCAAAAATAAAGTGTTAACCCTATTTTAAATACATCATTTTGCGAACCTGGACGAACGCGCCCACCTGGAGCCGGTAGACATATATACCGCTGGGCACGGGCCGGCCCAGGTCGTTCCTCCCATGCCACTGTACCCGGTAATATCCTGCCGTCTGCCTCTGGTTCACCAGCGTCCTGATCTTCTCTCCGTTCAGATTGAATACTTCTAATTGGACCGGTTGTGATCCACCCCCGGACGGAATCGTATAACCGATGGTGGTGACCGGATTAAAGGGATTGGGAAAGTTCTGAAAGAGCGTGAATTTATCGGGGAGGTGGAGCCCCTCACTCTCCACATCCGATTTATCATAAACCCATAGGATGCCGTCCTCCGCCCAGGCTGTCGGATCTCCTTCATTCAGCGTCAACTCCAAAAACCGGACGCTGGAGCTATCCCCCGGCGAGCCGATCACGTCAAATTCCACATTCACCAAAAGGCCGCCGCTTGATAAAGGTGTCACCCCGGCCATCGCTATCCAGATCTGGCCGTCTGCCTTGATATCCGAATTGATGGACCAATTCTGATCGGCCGCGATCTCGCCATTCGAGGCACCTCTTGCCGCAAGCACATTGGGATTGTAGGCCAGCCGGATATCGGCCGAATACACGTCATTGTCCCAGAGATCCCCGAGGGTAACGGGCAGCGTAAATTCACCGCCAGCTTCGGCCGTATACATCCCTAACGGAGCATGAACCGACGGAATGACCGTATCAGGCGTCTGTTCCGGATCCAGGGGATCGGAGCCCCTGTTCACTTCGTCTCCGTCTGTAAATCCATCCCCATCCGTATCCGGATCCTGAGGATCCGTCCCCAACATATACTCCGATAGATTGATCAGGTCATCACCGTCATCATCTCCATCCATATCCTTTACAGCTGCATTCAGATCATTGGCCCCCTCATAGCTGTCGGGCATCCCGTCTGCATCGGTGTCCAGGGTATCCATGACAGACACCAGGGCCACGAAAGGTGCGGGCGTAAACACGTCGTTGGTATCACTGCTCAGGGTCAGGCAGATGGGTATGCTTTCCAAAAACAGGGAACCCGAGAAATGAAGATCCCACTCAAGATCCATCTTCTCCAGACCGTTCAGTAGGGGAATATCGATGGTCTGATCGCTCATGAGCGTCATCCCAAAATCAGGTGCGAAATCGGCCAGGGATGCTGTAAGGTCGGAAATCCCCACATCGGAAGCATTGGCCACCGTGGCAGTCACCCTGATATCCTGGGGGGATGTTTGAATGGAGGAAATGGGACTGCCCTGGGAGTTCAGCTTCATCCCTTCGATGACCACAGTGGGAAGGGCTGTGCCATGAATATTCACCATATTGGCCACGTCCTGCAGCTGGGCATCCATCTGCGTGTTGCTGTCCATTACATGTAAGATCGCAGAACGAACCTCGTCCTTGCGCAACAGATAGTCCGGGTCATCCATGGAATCCACGGCCGATGCTTCCATGATGAATGAAAAGACGTTGGTATAAAGCACCATGCGCTTGATGGTGAGGGCAACCATGCTGTCGGTCATAGCGGAGTAAGGTTCCTCGAAAGTCTCATCCACGGCCATGGTGGCTGCTGCAGCGCTCAGTATGGGTCCCTCGGCCGCCCTGAGTACGGCTTCCAGATCGTCATCCGCCTGAAACACGTTATCCGTCACGTGGGTGATCAGTGCATCGAAGTCATCGTTCTCGATCTGGTCCAGCATGGTCTGGAGATGGTCATTGTAATCGGACGACACTTGTGACAGGGATCCCAGAACACCATCGCTGATCGAGCAACGGGACAATCTGTTATCATGTGTAGTTTTCTCCATCGTCCATTCTATCGACCAGTCCGTAAAAGCACTCCTGTGAAAGGCCTGGGCCATTGCTCTATCGAGCTCCGGAGGAAGATGGTAAAAAAGCCTCGACGTCAGGTCCGCCGAATTCCATATTTTTAAAAACTTCATCATGATTTTCAGGCTATCGGACAGCCTTCTGAAGAACACATGAACCGGCACGGCCACGGTGGCAGTCACGGGAAATGCCAGAAAGGGTGCAAGAGTGGCATTCACCACAGCGATCCCTTTTATTATGGAATCGGACAGGTCAAATACAAATCCACGGGCACCGGTGGTCATGGAATGGACCATTTCATTGGTTCGGGTTCGGGATGCAGTAACGTCAATATAGACATTATCCCTGTCGAACCGAAGCTCATCGTTGGGAGGACTGTAGGTTTTGGCCGTCTCTATTGCAGCCTGTACCGACGGAGAAGTGAAATGCTCGGCCTGCAGGGCCAGGAGTGCGGCACCGGCCACCGCTCCCATTTGTGCTTTGATCCAGGCTTCACCCTTAACGGGGTAGGAAAAAAAGACGCTGAGCGGACTTTGCTCTGCTGACGCTTGACCTAAAAAAACTTGAAGAGCATTGAGTGTCCTGGAACCCCCGTTCGTTGTGGGATCCACCGATGCCGTCATATAATCTGTGATGCAATTTCTTAATCTATCGAACAAAATACCCAATTTATTCGTGTATCTTTGGAGCAACAAATCAAGTTTGGTTGATCTGATTAGGACCTGATTAAATCCAATATTCGTGACACCCCGAAAAAATCGGGTCATGATTCCCTGTAGCTTTTCTTTCAATTTTGACAATCGGGAATTGTTATAGATGAAATCTGCTAACATGTTTCCCAGGTCGGAGCTCACACTTTCGGCGCTGCCCGATATCTGCTCCAATGCAAACATGGCCAGATGCAGGCGGTACAGGCGCTCATCCGTCTCAGCCGGTGGATCCGGTTGTGACAATGCAAACTGGGTCACCTCGGCCATTTCATCCGCATAGGGTTTGAAGGGTATCAAGGGATGCGTCCAGCCCACGAGTCCGGTGTTGGCATAATTGGTCATGGTATTGGCTATGTCCAGGATCTTGGTTTGTCTGTTGATCACACCCATCTCGATATCCGGTGCTTTTTCGGTGTTTTCATCCACGGTAAAGGGCATCGATTTTTCCACTCGGATATACTGATCCAGCTCCTCGGGCTTGGCCGTAATCGTGTACTGTCCGGGATCGAGATAGAGCTGATATTCCCCGTCCAGATCCGTCAAACGTTGGTTGACCACCTCACCGGCCTGGTTCTTGGCCGTCACCTCGACCAGGTAAAGGGGAATCGGGGGATTGGAATTCAGGATCGTGACCCTGCCTTTCTCCATATTTATCCGGTAGGTAACCGTATCCGAGGTTAATATGGTCGTTCCGTCCAGGAGCCTGGCGATTAGCAGGAGCCGTTTTCCTTCTTCAGGAATGATAGCCTGGTTTTGCAACTCAACGATACTGCCCCCAGTGGAAAGGTCAAGCAGCTTGTTCGTCACATCCTCTGGAGGCAGGATGATCTGCCCGGCTTCATCCTGCAGATCGAGATAAACGCGGCCGTCCTCGGTCTCATTTGCCAGGTTATACTCCAGCTTCGCATTAAAAGGGGTATCCTCCTCACGCTTCAGCCACTCGGCCGGCAGGGGAGTCACGAACTGAAACCGAATCCGGTTGATGTAATACCTCATCGGTTCGGAGATGGTCTCGTATCCCGCATCCGAGGTTAATATCGCCTTGACCATGATAGCGTCCGAAACATTGCGTATATGCACGGAGGCATCGATTTCCACGCTTTCGCTCTGATTGGTGACTTCAACAGCGGCCGGTGACACCATGATGCCCCCCATGGCATCTGTGATCATAAGCTCGATTTGACCGGTTGAGTCGGTGTTCAAGTCATAACCGACCTGGACCTTGATGGCCACGGTCGTCCATGCGGTCAGAGGATCCGTACCCGGTGGCGTCAGTTGGGTGATCTGGACTTCATCCGGTTCCTCGGGTTCCTCCAATTTCTCATCAATTTCGATCTTTGCAACGAAGGCATCCTGATAGAGGCCTTTCTCATTCTTCAGGGGATTGGCTAAGGGGAAATTCGTCGAACGGGTTAAACCCGTGATGTAGATATTTCCTTCCGGGTCCACGGCGATACCGCTGCCTATCTCATCATCACTCCCTCCAAGAAACGTTGAAAAAATGAGACTGCTGCCGCTCGGGTGTAGTTTTGCCACAAAGGCATCGCCCATGGGAAGGTCATAATCGTACTCCCCCCCGTAATACTTCTGCACAGCATCGACCGTCGGGAAATCCCCCGAAATCGTATTTCCCGTCACATAGGCATTTCCTTCGTTGTCCACGGCGATGTCGCCCTCAGGAGTCCCTAATTCGGAATAATTATCAACATCCCTCCCGCCCAGGTACGTTGAATACACGATAGTAAAACCGGGACTCAGTTTGGTGACAAACGCATCCGAATAGCCGTCTAAGTGGTCCTTAAATGGATTCACCGTAGGAAAGTCGTCGTTTCTGGTATGGCCTGTTAAGTAAATATTACCAAGCGAATCCAAAGCGATTCCCGACCCGATAGACCAGGAATCTCCAAGCGTTATGGCATGACCAAAAGAACCAGTTGAATTGACCTTTAGAACAAGAACTTTTGCAGAATGTGTAAGTCCCAACTGTCCGGTTACGTAGGCATTGCCCTGGGCATCCACCGCAATATCCCCACCGCCATCAAAATCTTGACCACCATAGTAAGAGGAATACACAAGACTACCACCACTGCTTAGTTTGGAAACAAAAACATCCGACAGCCCATTAAAAGAAGATTGAAAGGCATTGGCTAGTGGGAAGTTGTATGAATGAGTGGATCCTGTGATATAGGCATTACCCTCGGCATCCACGGCAATACCGCCGGCGTTCATCCACTCTTCCAATTCGTTTTCGCTGCCGCCCAGGTAAGTGGAAAAGAGTAGTGCGGAACCTGTGGCATTTAATTTCGTCACAAAGGCATCCCTGCCGACTCCCCGGTTATTCAAAGCGAGAGCGCCTTGCACAGCATTCGCTGTGGGAAAATTGTCCGAACTCGTCGAACCCATCACATAGGCATTACCTTCGGCATCCAATGCTATACCCTGGCCGTATTCCTGAGAATCCCCGCCAAGGTAGGTCGAGTAAACAATTGCGTACCCTGTGGAATCAAGTTTCAGCACGAACACGTCTCGGGTAGGCCGGAAATCTGACTGGAAAGCGTTTGCGGTTGGAAAATCACTGGACCAGGTCGACCCTGTGACATAGGCATTGCCTTCGGCATCCACGGCAATGTCTTCACCTGAATCAGTATGACTTCCACCCAGATATGTAGAATAGGACAAC
>CAZYTI010000100.1:0-9445 GCA_964650065.1 uncultured bacterium | reverse complement strand
AGATTGCTGGTCCACGTGAAAATCACCATAAGAACCAATCGGTTCAAAGGATTGGCCTCCATCCATACTACGCTGAAGAGGTATCGTACCGAGAAAAATTGTATTTGCATCATCCGGTTTTATGTATATGATGAGCATGTTCCCGCCATAAGTGGTCATCTCCGCATTTTCCGGAAGACCCCCTGTTAAGTCGGTCCATCCGGTTCCATCCTCGTATTTTCTTAAGTGCTGTGTCCCTGTAGCAGATTCTGTAAAGAAATAAACGATATTCTCATTTGAGGGAGTAATGCCGATGACTGTCCGAGCTGTCGTATTCGGCCAATCTGGAGGAGAGATATTCACCCAGGTTTCTCCGTCAACACAATAATAAATACCATTATCCGGTCCATCTCCACCAATGGTAGCATAGCAGGCTCCCTGGCCGGTGATGGCGATTTCTGTGCTTGGATAGTTTTCTCCAAAATCCAAAACATGGTCCCACGACTCTCCATCATCTGTGCTCTTATATAAACCCGAAGAGGTAGCCGCATAGACGCCGCTATCACCAAACGTCTCGATATTCCAGATAAAATCAAACGGATCCGTTTCATCTGCTGTACCGGAAATAGTTGACTCCAGTTGTGACCATGTATTGCCATTGTCCACAGATTTGAATATGCCGTCTCCTCTGTAAAAAGCATCCGCTCTATTTGGGTAAGAAGCGGATCCTCCCCAAAGTGGTTCTCCGGTTCCATAATACCAGATATGCTCCTTTCCGGATGCTTTATTTTGAGAAATACAAGAAACGCTGTGAAGCTGATCCGGTGCAGTGGTTTTGGTCCAGGAGCTGCCGCCATCAGTCGATTTCCACATGCCGCTTGAGACGCATCCGGCTAATATAACATTTTCATCGAGTATATCCAATGCAAGCGCTTTCGTTCTGCCCCCGATATTATACGGACCTCTGGATACCCATTCATCAGTTATTGAGTGATGTGTTTTGCTTGTTTGTTTTGCCAGTTTATTCACGAAAGCAATTTCTTTTATGCCGATATTTCTGGGTATTTCATTTGTTATAGGATTTCGAAGACGGTCCCAATTGTATCGAGCGCGCGCAAACGGATCTTCTTTTGTTCCTTCTGATGCTTCAGACTGAACAGGGTGGGTTTTCTTGGGTAGGATAGAATCCGATTTAAGAAAATAAATGGTTATCATGACATATAACACAGTAACAATCCCGGAAATGACTAGAACTTTTCGTCGTTTCATGCTGTCCTCCTTTTTTTAAAATTTGAAGGGTACTGAACCAACATTGAAGTCCAACTTCCGCATGAAAATAAATTTATGTCGTGTGTAATACCTTTCTTGTTTATGCCATTTGATTTGTTTACTCCGGGCATGCTGGCAATACGTAAATCTTTATTCTTATGTGTATAAATTAAAAGTGGTGCCGAAGCAGAGAATTCCGGCATTGAAATAATGATCGTCGAAGTTTGTATAATATCATCCATTTTTATGCTTTTACTCTTGCAGGTGGCATTTTCTGGAAGATCACTATTATCTGCACCGGTAGCTCTATAACTAACTAATGAATTAATCTTGGTTTTGTACTTTTTTGAAAATCGTTTAATTTCACATTGCCATTCTTTTATCATTTTGCGGCGTTCACGCCACTCATTATTATAATTACTTACGTGCCCTAATCATTATTAATATACTATTTTAATAATATCATCGAACAGGTTTGCTTTTCATTGTCCACTTGTAAGATGTAATAATATATTCCGGAGCCAACAATTTGGCTATTATTATCCTTCCCATCCCAGGTAATTGAATGGATTCCGGTATTTTGCATCCTATTGCTGAGTGTTTTTACTTCAGAACCCAATGTATTGTAAATTTTAATCACTACTTTTGCTGCTTTTGGTAAGTTATATTGAATTGTCGTCAATGAGTTAAAGGGATTAGGATAGTTCTGCTCCAGAGAAAACGTCAAGGGCGGCTCGCTTGAAAAGCCCTTCACCGATGTAATCATTTCCGACAGCGGACGACGCCATACGGCACTACCACCAGTCCCCGCAAAAAGATTCGCGTCGCTGACTGCAAGGGCGTTGATAAACTGGCCTGTTAAATCGTCAGTAACTTCAGTCCAGCTTTCGCCACTATTGGTTGACAGAAACACCTCTCCCCACCAGGTGCCCGCAAAAAGATTGGTATCACTGACGGCAAAGGAAAGTATCCGCCCTCCATGGAGATTTGCAGGCAGGCCCGCATTAACAGGGGTCCAGGAGGCGCCGTTATTGGTTGAACGGAACACACCTGGATCATTTTCTTTGTTGGTTCCTGCAAAAATATTTGGACCGCAGACTGCAAGGGTATTGACCGTTAGGTTCGTTAGACCGATATTGACAGCAGTCCAGCTGTCGCCTTTATTCGTTGAAAGGAACACCCCACCGCTATTAGTCCCTGCAAAAAGATTAATAGAGCCTGTCCCGCTATTAACGGGACTTATAACAAGGGCATTGATAACTGAGTCTGCAAGGCCGGTATTAACAGCGGTCCAGTTATCGCCATTATCGGTTGAACGAAATACACCACCGCCCCAAGTCCCGGCAAAGATATTTGTATCGGCAGTAGCAATAGATGTGATCCCTGCAACATTATCATTCAATTTATTATTAAGGACAAGCGTCCAGTTGTCACCATTATTCGTTGACCGAAATAACCAGCCGTCAGGACCTTTCAATGTCCCTGCAAAGAGATTCGTTCCGCTGAATGCAAGGGAATATACGTGGAGGTAAATCTGTAATCCATCTGTCAGGCCAGAGCTGACATTGGTCCAACTGTCGCCATTATTCGTTGAACGATACACTCCGCCACTACCTCCTGCAAAGATATTCTTACCGCCATTGGCAGAGTTGACAGCGAAGACTTGTAAATCCGTGTGTTTTAATCCAGTATTGACGGGAGCCCAGTTATCTCCGTTATTTGTTGAAAGAAATACTCCACTCCCCCAAGTCCCGGCAAATAGATTTGTTCCACTGACGACAAGAGACCATACATAAGGATTCATCAGACCAGTATTTACTTGAGTCCAGGAGACGCCGTAATCTGTTGTACGGTATACTCCTTGATGAGCAGTCCCGACAAAGAGAGTCGTACCGCTGACTGCAAAAGAAGTGCGACCCGGGTCCATCTGACCGGTATCGATATGAGTCCAGCTGTCACCGTTATCCGTTGAACGAAATAATCCCCCACTGACCGCTGCAAAGAGATTCCCGTCCATGACCGTTAAGCAAGAGACTCCAACAGTGTCCGGTAGTCCACCATTGACAGGAGTCCAATTGGTGCCGTTATTCGTTGAACGAAACAGCCCGTTACTAAAAGTCCCTGCGAACAGGGTGGAGTCGTTGATGGCTAAAGACCAAACGCCTTCTGAATCCGGAAGTCCGGTATTGATAGGAATCCAACTGGTGCCATAATTCGTTGAAAGAAACACTCCGTCATTAGTCCCAGCAAAGAGATTTGTGTCGCTCACGGCAAGGGCAGAGACAGAAGTGACCGGCATTCCGGTATTGACTTTAGTCCAGCTGTCGCCGTTATTCGTTGAGAGTTCCACACCTCCATCTCCCCCTACAAAGAGATTCGTAGAGCCTGTTCCGCCATCGATGGGTATGACGGCAAAACATCGGGGCTGCGATTCCCAATTATTAGTATAAGTCCAGGAGGTGCCGTTATTCGTTGAACGTAACAATCCAACGCCTTCAATCCCTGCAAAGAAATTCGTGCCGCTGACGGCTAAGCATCGTACTATACCGCCTTCAGGACCATTCGTCTGAATCCATTGGGCCATTAGGTGGCTTGAACAAGAAGAAATGATGGCCGTCAACATGAGTATCCGTATCAGGTTTTTCATCTGTTTCCCCTTTCACGTTTATACATACGTAAAGTGTTTTAGTATTATGGCTAACGTTTAAATCTGCGGCCAAACCACCAAATGTTACTTTCTCGAATAATGTGATTCCACTAAACTCACCAACATTGAAATAATGAGTCGCGGTTTGATCCGTATCATTTTTGGGTTATGCCTTTCTTGTTCCAGTGATAATGGGCTGGAAGAATCTTTCATCCAGCCGGTTCACATCCATAAACCCCGCTTGAGTCATCAGGTCCATCAATTTCGGAATACCAATGGTGTTGTATGTGGACCGAAGTGCGTGGGTCTGACACTGTTGGCCGCCTCTGTCTTCAACAAAGTAGATCGTCAAGTCATACGTCTCGCCCTTGGGCTCCCAGACCTGGAAGAGGACCCACCGCACACCATTCTCTTCTCGAATCCCGTAGGGCTTAACTTGGGTCTTGGTAAGGTCCTCCTTCTCGTAATCCCGGACACTGATTATGCATCCGCCTCCTGGGCGAGTGCATTCGTATATCTGTCGGAAGGCGGCGAGAATGTCCTCATCCGTAAGAAGGTGAGGAACGGCATTGTCGCACGAGATAACAACATCGAACTGACACGCGTGATGACTGTGCGCTTCACGCATGTCGACTGCAGAGAAGGCAATTGAAAGGCCTCGATCCTTGGCCTCCTGCTTGGCACGTTCGACTTCGTCTGGTGACAAGTCCGACGCTGTGACTTGATACCCAAGCTTGGCGAGACCGAGTGACTGTGTTCCGATTCCGCAAGAAACGTCGAGAACGCTGGACACGGTCTCTCCCCAAGTCTCCTTTATCACCGAATCGAGCATTGTCGCTTGCCGTTCAATACTCTTGTCCCAATTGGGGTAGATCAGGTGATACAACGGAGTGAACTCCGCGTAGAATAACTTTAGATCATCACTCATATCGTACATTCCGTATGGCATAACCTATAGATTCTGTCGCACCCTCCTCCCTTTGTCAATACTCAAGCAGGTGTCTTCAGTATTCAATACTGCGCTGGGAGCTACGTATTGAGAAAGTGCGCATGATTGTAAGACTCGAAATTCTAAAACGATTTATTTTTTATCATAATAAACGCCATCCAAGGGAAATGGGAGAGCAGGAGATCAGTGATTTTCTGACTCATCTCGCTGTCGTGGAACATGTCGCTGCTTCCACACAAAACCAGGCACTCAATGCGATTGTTTTTCTGTACAAGCATGTTCTAAAAAAAGAGTTAGGCGAATTCGAAAATATCTACTGGGCCAAACGGTCAACTCATATTCCCGTGGTGCTGACCCAGGATGAAGTTCAGAAAATTCTCAATAAGCTCCACGGTCAAGCATGGCTCATGGTTTCCATTCTCTATGGTTCAGGCCTTCGGCAAATCGAATGCTTACGACTGCGTGTCAAGTACATAGAACCGTGCTTCCAAGACATATACGTCGGGCGGTTCGCGAAGCCGGAATAGTCAAGAGAGTCGGCTGTCACACCTTTCGCCACTCTGGAGTTTACCCCGCACTTAATGCGGGGCAACACATCTCTTGGAGAACGGTTATGATATCCGTACCGTTCAAGAACTCCTGGGCCATAAAGACGTACGAACAACCATGATCTACACCCACGTCTTGAACTGCGGAGGGCTGGGCGTTAAGAGTCCTTTAGACGATTAAAAGAAAATGTCACGCTCTCGTGCAGCCTGGCGGAGGAAATAATCGGAGGAGTTGGGGGAGACTCAGAGCCAGAACTGCCGTTCCACCTCTCCCGGGGGGTCAGCGTCCTTACTCGTCATGCAGTGATGTTTAACAATTGATATCAGTGAAAATAAGATAATAAACTATAGAAGTCAAGAAGATTTTTTAAAGTACTTGAAATGAATAGAGTGGGAAGTACCTGAAGGGGGGAAATGACGAAAACGGGTTGAAAAGTGATGGATTGGATGAAAGGATTTTGGTGACTGGACGCTGGAGCGTCCTTTAATGCATTACCATCCCGATGGTTCGGGATGGTAACGAGGTGATTCTTGAAGCGTAGTAACGAGGTAATAAGCGTGATCAGCCGTGCGCTCTGGGATCAGATGTGCTTACCTCACGTACAGCACCTTCACCGTCTTTTTGACATCCGCGGTATGGTATTGAATGAAATACACCCCGGAACTCACCCTTGATTCGGTGGCATCCTTGGCATTCCAGGTTACGGCATGGACTCCGGATTCACGGGATTCATCGATTAGGACATTCACCTCACGGCCCAGCATATCAAATACCCGTAAGGACACTTTACCCGTCCGGGGCATGCTGAATCGGATCGTCGTACTCGGATTAAACGGATTGGGATAACATTTTAGGGAAAAGTCTTCAGGAACACTAACACCGGCTTCGACACCCGTCGATTCCGTAATCACCGCATCGAGCTGCGGGTCCAGCACGTCATAGGTGGTCCGGTCTGCCAGTTCACAGCAACCGGCACCCACAGTGACCTTCTGATTCATGCCGGGAATGTTTTCCGGCTCCAGGGCGGTGCGAATACTGAGATGATCGAATACCGCAAATGCTGCGTTATCCGCGGCGTTGGGTGGAGTCACACCCAGGATATGGGCGATATAGACCCGGTCGGGATTCAGGCGGACGAACGCGATACCGCTGTTCAATAAACCATCATATTGCAGCAGCACATGGGGGTGATCCAGGGCCGTCTGCGCATGATCCTCCTCCGACGCGACCGCCATAAATTTCAGATGATTCAGATGATTTCCGATTTCATTAATCCAGTTCTCGCCGTTCCGCACCTGCCAGAATTGCGTACAGGCCGGGGGAAGCGTCAGATGCGCCGGTGGATTGGGAGGGAAAAGACCCTTCACATGTGCGGCGTTGGTAATCCGTTCGGAATAATATGTCTTTACTGTAATGTCCTCTAACATAGCAATGGGATAAGGCACAAAATCGACACCCGTATCAACGACACCATTGTCGTTGATATCGAAATAAAATCCCCCATGAAACTCGCCCTGCACTCTGCTGGCATGGTGCTGATCGACGTCCATATCAGCATCGTAATTTAAACCATCCATATCCCATTCACCCGTATCCGGATTGTAGGCCGGATTGGTCTGGGGATTACCGCTTCCCATATATCCCCGGTCGCCTGCTTCCGTGGTGGGCATGCCATCGCCGACGGGTGATTCCCAGTTGACGATCCAGGCCAGGTCCGACAGGTCAGGGGCATACAGCCCGGCCACGGAGAAGGTGGCATTCCCCCCGTTGGACCAGCCGACCAGTCCGACATTGTCCGGCATCGGTGTTACGCTCCCGCACAGGTCGGAAATCCGGTTGCCATTGGTATCCGTAATCAAGCCCATGGCGAACCGGGTCACGTCTTTGAGAGCCTCTATGGAAAGGGGACCGCGCGTATCGTACACACCGCCGCTTTCCATACCGGGGAAACCAGTTCCGGGAAAGTTGAAGAATATCTCGATAAATCCCTGGTCGGTGAGGTCGGCACCCAAACCCGTCAGCCCTTCTCCGGAGAAGCCGCCGAGTACATGAATGGCCACGGGTGCGGCGCCGTTGTAGCGTCCTGCCTGCGGCAGCCGGATCAGGGTGGCAATGCCTTTGGCACCGCCGGCAACGGACGGAATAAAGGTCAGCACACTGTCATCTGTCGACTGCTCAAATTCCCAGGCCCGGAAGGCATCCGCGATTTCCCCATGCGTGGCCCACTGCAGGTAGCCGCCTTCAACGAGGGGATCGATGGTTTGGGTCAGCATATCATCCCAGTACTCTATGTGAGAGAGGAACTCTTCACTGTAGGTGATCACTGGTGTACCGCTGCCTTCGATTTTAATATAATTAAAATCATCGGCTGGATCGGCCGGTTCGAAGGCATCCACATGCAGTACCAGGTTCATCGCATTCACCCGCTCTGCTTCTGCATGCTTGAGGAATTGCCCAACAAAACGACTCACCTTGAGTTGCACCCGTTCATGCCGCTTGGTCAAATTGGCTCCCACACCGGGAATGTATATCAGTTTATTGTTCGGGTCATGCTGCAGGAAGGTGGAGATATCGGTCAGCGTGTTCCCATTGGAGGGTCGCCACGGATTGGTTAAAAGATAATCATAGGATTTTTGGGTGTACTTACTTTTAAAAACCGAGAGGGTTTGCACGCCGACCGGATAGAGCAGATTTTTGTTAACCATATCGAAGTTGCCGTTGTGATCGGTGACCATGATGCCGGACAGCTCTGTGAATTTTTCGTTACGGATTTGAATGTAGGTGGCGATGTCCTGTTCCGTGATGTTTCTGTCGTATTCGGGGTGGGCCTGACAGAATCCCGCGCCGTATGGTGTGCCGTCCGGACCCTTGCAGACCGGACCGTGGGTATGGGTGGAATAAGTCACGTTAAAATTTTGGGCCAGATCTGAAAATGTGGCCGGTGCGTACCGTTCAGAGGCGAGGGCCCATTCCAGTTCCGGCTGAATGTTCAGATATCCGTTATGGGCGTGAAAGAGTCTGGCCAGCTCTTCGAACACGACCGTTTTTTTCCAGAAGGTGGTCTCATCCGTGATCAGATTCTGGGGATCCTCGATATGGATGCTGAAACAGATGGTTACAGGTGCATTCGGTTCTGCAGTCACATCGACACCTCCGACCACGGTTCCGGTCGTTTCCGCTACTTTCCAGACCGGGACCGTAACAGAAACCTCATCGATGTACAGGGTGGAATTTGGCGGTAACTCGATTCCAACATGGGCAAATCGGAATCCCTGTGTTGTACTGGTGGTAAAGGAAACCTGTGTCCAATCGTTATCTATAGTTGTGATATCACCGTAATCGGGTCCGTCAACGAGCCGGGCGGTTTCAAAGACAATGAACGGTCGGAGGTTGCATGCTGCAAATGCGGATCGCACCCAGCAGGAGAATGTGATATCCTCCGCTTTATCCGGATTAACCCATATGGAGAACTCCACAGTATCCGGGCCCGTGTTTTCGACTTTGTACGCCCAGCTGCCCGAGTACACAGACTCCTGAGTCCGTTCGACCGTCGGTGCAGCAGGCGGCGAATCGAGATAATGGGAGACCGTCCGGATCTCATGCTCACCGGATTCAAAACCGCCGTCTTCATAGATTTCCCACGGCTCCTCCAGTTCGGTGGACACGACCGCCCGAATGGGATTCGGGATGTGTCCCTGTGCGAATATCCTGTATTCGAACATGAGAACGAGCAGGAGGATGAGACCGACACACGCTTTGAATATGATGTTGGTTTTCTGTTCGCTTTTCATGATTGTCTCCGCAAAATTTGTTCCATGCCACTTCCATTAAATGAAATGAACAATCTTGGAAACACCATACCATAAAGCCTTGGCTTTCGTATGATCATATAAAAAACGTCATTTGTCGACGTTTTATTGTTATTCTAGAAAGAAATATTTGAGGCGGAGTTCATTGAGTAACTTCCAGCGCTTGAAAACGGGCGACAAGAAGAAAGCCCCGATATTTCGGGGCCGTTAAGTCTGAGATTGGGTCCCGGCTGACTCGGGAGG
>CAZYTI010000099.1:0-9454 GCA_964650065.1 uncultured bacterium | reverse complement strand
CAGAAAAATTTGCCTTGAATGGAAAGGATGTCCTCGTACTTTTAACAGACATGACCAACTTTTCGGATGCACTCAAAGAGATTGCCATTACCATGGAGCAGGTTCCATCCAACCGGGGTTATCCGGGAGATTTATACAGCCAGTTAGCACGACGATATGAAAAGGCGGTCGATTTCGAGGATTCCGGTTCCATTACCACGTTGGCCGTAACAACGATGCCGGGGGATGATGTGACCCACCCAGTACCGGATAATACCGGATATATTACTGAGGGACAATTCTATTTACGGAATGGAAGGATCGAACCCTTTGGTTCGTTGAGCCGCTTGAAACAGCAGGTGAACAAGGATACCAGAAAGGATCACCGAGCCATTATGGATGGTATGATCCAGTTGTACGCTCAGTATTTAGAGACAGAAGAAAAAAGAGCCATGGGTTTTCGTATGAGTTCCTGGGATGATAAACTATTAAAATATGGACATTTGTTTGAATCACAGATGATGGCTCTTTCAGTGAATATTCCATTAGAACAAGCCTTGGATCGGGGTTGGGAGATTCTGGCGACTTGCTTCAACCCAGAGGAAACAGGCATGCGGACCGAGTTGATCGAGGAATTTTGGCCGACGAATTCGAAAGGAAATGAATCTGCACCTGAAAAAGCTGCTTAGTTTATTTGGGTCATCATATTTGAAAAGACCATGGCAAAAATTAGACTGACAAAAAATGAACTGAAAAAACAGAGAGATCATCTCAAACGGTTCACACGGTATCTGCCAACTCTGGAGTTGAAAAAGAGACAGTTGCTGGAAGAGGTTCGGAAAATACAATCCGAGATGGACAGAATTCAAGATGAGGCGAATCGCTTTGAGGCTGAGGTAACCCAGTGGGTGGATGTTTTTGCCGAGAACAATGATTTAAAAGATAAGATTCAAATCTCAGAAGTTCAATCGGAAAAGGGGAATATCGCCGGCATTGATATCCCCATCTTTAAGGATCTGATTTTCAAAGATATCGATGTGGATTATTTTAATACACCACTATGGATGGACCGAGGAACTGAGGTCTGCCAGGAGCAAATTAAACGAAGTGTGGTACTGACATTTTTAGAGAAGCAACAGGAGATCATTAGAGAAGAATTGCGGATAACGATTCAGCGTATCAAACTATTCGAAGAGGTGAAAATCCCTGAAGCTAGAGAAAATATACGTGTTATTCAGATATTTTTAGGGGACCAACAGACAGCCGAAGTGGTTCGAGGTAAAATTGCCAAGGCCAAGATTGAGAAGAAAAAATTAGTGGATCGTCCGTTATGATCGTCAAGATGCACAAAATCACTTTACTGTTGAGTATCAAGGCCCGGGAAGCTGCTCTGCGAAAGCTGCGTCATCTGGGCGTGCTTCATATCAAAAATATTCAGAGTCCCCAATCTCAGAATATAGAAGCATTACAGAATGAAGCTGCCGGTTTGGAGAGCGCAATCAAACTGCTGGGGGAAGGCAGAGAGACGCCTTCGAAACTTGAGAAATCGAGAATACCTCAGGTCGTTGAAAAAATTCACAAGCTCTCTGAATCGAGAGAACGATTGAAAGATGAATTAGCAGAACTGAGGAATACCTGTCAGTGGTTTGAGAAATGGGGATCTATTTCTTATGCATCCATTCGAGCTCTGGCGGAAGCGGGTATATTTATCAAATTTTATTTGACAGATAAAATCGGTCTGAAGAGAATCCCGGAGGAAAAGCAATTTATTATTGCCAGAGAGGATAAGGCTATGGTTTATGTAGCCTATTTAGGCGAGACCGAAGACGATCAATTGGATTTGAAAGAAGAACGTATGCCAGAGGTCGAGATGACCTTGTTGATAAAAACCTTGGATGAAGCCGGGCGAGATCTCGGTAATATCGACAGCGAACTGAAAGCATTGGCCGCTTTTTCCAATTCTTTATTGGATTTTAAGGACGAGTTGCAAAAGAATATCGAATTTAATCAAGTCATGCATGGGATGTCGGATGAGGGACAATTTGCCTATCTTCAGGGATACTGTCCTAAAGAGAAAACAACTCATATCAAGAACGTTGCCGATCAGGAAGGCTGGGCCTATGTCATTCAGGAGCCGGATGATCCCGTTGAAGTGCCTACACTGATTCGAAATCCCAAATGGTTACGAATTATCGATCCTCTCTTTAAATTCATGGGTACGTTACCCGGATATGATGAATATGATATCAGTTTCTGGTTTCTTCTTTTTTTCAGTCTCTTTTTCGGCATGCTCATCGGGGACGCCGGATATGGACTGGTATTTCTTGGCCTCACATTCTTTGCTTCGAGAAAGGCGGGTAAGAATGTGCCAAGGGAACCGTTCCGATTGGTCACTGTATTGGGAGCTGCCACGTTGATCTGGGGATTGATTACCGGGAACTGGTTTGGATTTGAAAAAATTGCACGGATTCCTTTTCTGGATTTTTTTGTGATCGATAAAATCGATAGTTTTGCCAGTGATAACAGTATGTTCATGATGTATCTATTTTTTATTATTGGCATCATTCATCTCAGCATCGCCCATGGGATCAGGGCTTTCAAAATCATAAACTCACCTCGAGCACTGGGAGAGTTGGGTTGGGTATGTATTCTTTGGACACTGTTTTTCGTGGCAGGGAGCCTCGTGATCGGCCAACCCATGCCATCCTTTTGGATGTATTTATTCGGGACCGGAATCGTGCTGGCGTTGGTCTTTTCCAATTTTCAGAAAAATGTATTTAAGGGTATTGGCCAAACCCTGGGCAATCTGCCCCTCAGTATCATCAGTTCATTTTCTGATGTTGTCTCTTATTTAAGATTGTTCGCTGTGAGTTCCGCATCGGTTACGGTGGCTCTCAGTTTCAATAACATGGCTATCGGTGAAGGAATTCATTCTATTGGGGGTGGTCTTGTTGCAGCATTCATTCTGTTCTTCGGGCACTCGTTGAATATCATGTTGGGAATGATGTCTGTTATTGTCCACGGTGTTCGGTTAAATATGCTGGAATTTTCAGGGCATCTGGATATGCAGTGGGCTGGTAAGAAGTATCAACCGTTTAAAGAATGAAATTTATACAGGACAATTAATTTAGAAAGGATGTCATTATGACTGGATTGGGTGATTTGAATGTATCGCTGATTATTGCAGCCATTGGGTCTGCCTTTGGTACGGGAGTAGCGGGGATGGCTGCAGTTGGCGCGTGGAAGAAAGCATTTTCCCAGAACAAAGCCGCACCGTTCATTATCATCGCATTTGTGGGAGCCCCTTTGTCCCAAACCATTTATGGCATGATTTTACGAAACGCCATTCTCAACGCCAACTGGGAGCCTAATACGATGCTGTGGCAGGTATTAATCGGTGGACTTGCCGGTATTGCCATGGGCTTATCGGCCTTTTTACAGGGAAAAGCAGGTGCAAAAGCTTCGGATGCCCTTGCCGAGACCGGCCAGGGATTCGGTAATTATATCAAGGTTGTGGGAGTCATTGAAACTGTGGCTATCTTTGTCATGGTGTTTGCGATGACCGCGCTTCCCAAATAAGAATAGTAGCGTATCATTCCCGACAGCATCTGAAACAAAACTGTATTATCACATGAATGTTTCAGTTATTTGTAATACAAAATTGGAAGCCATATTTTCAATGGCTATCTGGTTGCCCCGTCCTTTCGGGGCTTTTTTTTCGGCACTCTGTCTTAAATACCTTCGTATTAATGGGATGCTAATCCGTGCTTTTAAGGAAGGGATAGCACCTATTTTTAGTGGGAACTTTTTTTTATCGCTAACGTGTATAGTACGGTATATTTTTTGCACAATAATAAAAGAATTATTGATTTTTGGTCGAATTTTAACCAATTTAGTCACTAAGAATGATTCGGCGATAGAGACTCGGCCATTTTTCGCTCTAAATTTAATTTTTTCAGTGTGTGATTGGATTGATCACTTGCTGTAAATCAAGTAAAATTTTCAGTATTGAGCGAAAAAATAATTGCAATTTGAAATGATTGTTGTGCATGATAATCATGTCGAGTTGAATATGCCGTATAATTCTTAGCCTTGGTGGGAAGTCAATGAAAAGTAATTCGTATATTCGGAATAGTTATTTAACACTGCTGGCTTATTTTGTCATCCAAAGTAACCCCTTTGGTCCAACTTCAACTATTGCTCAAGATTTTTCTCCCCCCCAAAGGAGTTTTCAGTATTATCTTCAGTTACACAACGATGAGTTTTTGAAGACTATGATTCCCAAGGAACAGTTCCTCCTGGGTATTGTGAAGAATGTTAACGAGGAAATTAGTAGGCGTAGATCAGAAGGTTCAGAATTGGCTGACCTGGGAATCCATCAGGCACTTGACCCTGATGAGGTTTTCATGACGGAATATGCGCAGGAACTCGAAATGGTTGTTGACCTGCTGGACGAGATCAATCAGTTGGAGAGGACAGCCAGAAAACAGGTCAATTTTCAAATTTTAGATGCCCTTTCAGACTTGAAGGACCGGGTAAGAGAAATTATTGAAAAGGACAATCTGACACTCAATTTGTCCAAATCCCAAGAGGGTCAGGGGGATAGTCTGCTTCGGATTGATCCGACGGTCGATATAAAAGTTGATTCAGAAGAGAACCAATTGAATGAAGAATACGAAGAAGAGGTTCGGCTCGATGATCTTTATGAACAGTGGAAATACAATCGAATACTCGAATATAAAGTGAAATTAACTGAGTATGAATTTTTCAGGATACGCTTATTAAGCACGGCCAGTGAAACTCAAGAAATGAGGATGTTTCAGAGAGATTTGAAAAGAGCCTTATTGAGTTATTCTGATGGAAATTTCCATTTGTCTCGTATCCAGCTCAGGGATGTTCTCGACACCTATTCCCGCTACCGCCTTCTTGACGATATTCTGTATTACCTCTGTGAGTCATCATATGGATGCAATTATCTCGATGAGGCCTTGGAGGGTTATCAGAGATTGGTCTCTGAATACCCGGAATCCCCATATACGGCCAAAGGGCTCGTGAAACTGATTTATATTTATTTTATCTATGGACAGTACGAAAAACTGTATGATTTGCACCAGCAAATAATGTTACGCAAAGAGCAACTGGAAAATGTGTCGGTTGGTACAGTATCCTATCTGGTTGCCTATACACAATTTAAAGCCGGCAACTATGAAAGCGCCCTTGACTTGTTGGGAAAAATCGAACCCGGAGTGACTTACTTTTACCCTTCTATTTATCTTTCAGCAGCATGTTATTCCAACATTGGAAAAGATGATTTGGCTCTATCGCTCTATCATCGATTGGTTGAAGTAAAGAGACGGGGCAAAAAAAATCCGATCCTGGCACAAATTAAAAACAATGCGCTTCTGAAGTTGGGACTAATGTATTATGAAAAAGGAGATCCTGATCAGGCGACCTCCTATTTTAATCAAGTCACTGAAGATTTTCAGTATTATGATTTAAGCATGATCGGAAAAGCTTGGAGTGCCTTTAGTTCCGGGAAACCGGGTGAGGCCCTCCAAAATGCTGAATGGTTGTTAGAACATTCCATGATTTCGAGTTATGCTTATGAAGCCAAGGTTTTGGCGGCGAGTTCAAAGAATCTTTTGGGTCATTCTGAAGAGGCCATCCAAGATTTGAAGCAAGTGTTTCAAACAGGGAAACGGGCGGATCGAATGGAACAAATGCCTGCCAGTAGAGAAACAATGACCCGAAACATCCAACAGATCGAGGAATTTCAACAACAATTAAAAAAAGATCGGGATCGTGTAATTTTAGACGTGATCACCGAGATTCGGCGATTCTTAATGAGCTCGGCTTCCGACCTGGAGACATGGGAAACAAGTCAAAATGAAACCAATTATAATTTTACCAACACGATGCAAATACTGACCGAAAAGATTGAGATTTTAGATCGTTTGGAAGAACAAGCCAGGGGCAGCGATACCAATGCCCTGTTGGGGGAAATCCGGAGTCTGCGAAGTGATTTGATTGATACACTGAATGATCATCGATTTCAAGCGTCTGAGACTACTCCAGATCCCGAGGAGGATCCGCTGATTCGTCGTATGGGCATGACAGATTACTTAAAGTATGTATTTCGCTCTCTTTTAGTGCAGACACTTAGAGAAAAGGAGCAGACACGGAAAGACATTCAGGAAGCCGGAGCGCTGCTCACTGAAGCCCGTGAAGGGGACAACTTTAATCTCAGTATTCGTATGGAAATTGCTCAGGAAGAGTTCCAGGATTACCATGATAAGTTAAACCAGCACGAAGTCTGGCTTCGAGAAAATTCTCCACAGGAATTTCGGATTGAGTTGGACCAATGGGCCACATTCAGTGGATATGGTATCAGCAATATCAGCTTTTCAAGAATCAAAGAAAGTGATAGGCAGATTGGCCGGATATCCAACACCATCGATGTTATCGATTATGTATTCAATGCCAAGAGAGGCGATCTTGAAAATCGAATCCAGGGCTTGCTGAGTGATGTTGCAAAAATTGAAGATCAGATGATGAAGGAAGCCTCTAAAAAAGATCAAATGGAGAAAGAACGGTTCTTCAAAACGGAATATTTTAATCGACAACGTCAGGAGTCTGTCACAGGAAAACTACGTGAAAAATCAGATTCGAAAAAGAAGGTGAAAAAATGATCCGCTGGAGGATAGTCATTGTTGGGTGGATTGGCATTTGGATGGGTTTCATCCATGCAGGTTTTTCACAAGTGAGAACAACTGAGATAGATTCCACTTACTGGCAACTCTCTCTCCCTGAGCTTCAAAATCATAAAGCTTATTATATGTTGGAATTACAAGCTCTTCAGGAGGAGAAGCGAAATTTAATTCAGAGGGGCATTGAAGATGGGGAACGACTTCTTGAGATGAAACCCAACATTCAAGTGGTCGATGAAATTCTCATTCGATTGGCTGATTTATATTATTATCAGGAAAAAGATGAATATATCTCTCAAATGGAGTTGTTTGATCGTCTGTTGGAACAGGAACTCATTGAAGACCTCCCGGAAGAGCCACGGTTGGAATATGAAAGATCAATGCAATTGTACCAGAGAATTATCGATGAGTTTCCCAACAGCGAACTGGTAGATGATGCTGTTTACAATAAAGGTTTTCTCTTTGAAGAAATGGGGGAGAATCAAAAGGCGAATCGGATATATCAACATCTCATTCGTGCCTATCCGGAGAGCCGGTATGTTCCAGAAGCCCATATGCGATTGGGGGAATATTCTTTCAATCCTCCAGTGAACGATATCCATGGAGCCATTGGGTTTTACGAAAAAGTGCTCCAATATAGGGATAACCCTCGTTATGATGAAGCACTCTATAAATTGGGTTGGAGTTACTATCGGTTGAGTGAATACCCGGCGGCCATCAGCTATTTTACAACTTTGGTTGAGGGTTCACATGCCATTGAGCAAATTGATGAACTCGCTCTCAGTGTGCGAGCCGATCTCCGGGAGGAGGCAGTCGAATATATCGCCATCAGTTTCATTGATTTTGGTGGCCCCTTCAAGCTTCGGGAATATCTTCAAGGCATTGAAGAACCGGCATGGGGTTGGGACGCCCTGAAAAAGTTAGGGGACATCTATATGCAGGAGAAAGAAGAATATGTGGATGCAATCGCAGCCTATCAGACTTTACTTGCATATGCACCCAATGCACCGGAGGCACCCCTCATTCAGAGGAAAATTGTTGATTGTTATCATGTTTTGAATGATGAAACCCAAGCCTTCAATTTCCGGCAGGAGTTATTCCTGACTTATAAAACGGATGGGAATTGGTGGAATGAAATGACCGATGATACGGCCAAACTGCTAGCATACAAACTGGCTGAACAGGCCTTACGGGAAAACATCAATAGTCTCATCAAGAGGGCAGAGGAACTTTCCAGTGATGCGCTCTATCAAGAGGCCGTGGATCAGGGAAAAATGTATTTGGAAACCTTTCCCGAGAACCTCAATGCTTACATGATTCGTTGGAATATGGCATTGATTCTGGACACTAAACTGAATTCATACAAAGAAGCGCTTCAGGAGTATTTGACAATATGTATGGTTTACCATAATAAAGAATATGAAACGTTTGCCAGGGAAAAGGGATTGTCCTCATTAAAGGATGCAGCCGAGAATGCCATCATTGTTGCTGATTCCGTTGTTCAGCGAGATTGGCGTTCGGTCAATGACGATCAATCGGCGCAACAGGGTAATGGGGCCGAAGAACCGCAACCCCTCACTGCGGCTGAGAGCTGGCTTGCCATGGCCTACGACAATTATATCAAGCTCTTCCCTTACGATAAGAATACGCCCCGGGTATTGGCCAATGCCGGTGCTCTATATTATATACATAATCAGTTTACTGAGTCTGTGAAATATTTCAAAACGCTTACCAAATACTTTCCTGAAAGTAATCAAGTTCAGTACGCAAAAAACAAAATATTGGAGAGCTATTTCGGCAAGAAAGATTATGAGAGTGCTGAACTTATGGCCAAGAACCTCATGGAAGAGAGCGATTCGGAAACCTCGAAAAAAGCAATGGAAAAACGTCTGGGTGAAGCGATCTTTTTAAAAGCTCAGGCGAGAGCCGATGGCGGCCAGACGTCTCAGGCTGCCGATGAATTTTATCGCATGGCCCTGGAAGTCCCCACACTTGAATTCGCTGATCGAGCACTTTTTAATTCTGGGAGAGCTTATGAAGAAGTGAGTGATTTTAAATCGGCGATAAGGGCTTATGAATTATTAAGGGTGTCATATAGTGGGTCGCCATATTTACAAGATGCTTTGAATAATCTTGCCTTTGACTATGGTGAAATTGGTGACTATCAAACGGCTGCCGAAAGGTATGAAACCCTCGCAGGTTTGAAGAAAGAGGGTGAGGGTGCGAGAGACGCAACGTATAATGCGTTCATTTTTTATGGCAAGTCAGAAAATTGGTTGAAGGCGATCGATATTGGCATCACATATGTGTCTCGGTATCCTGATGAGGATGATGCACCTTCTGTCTACTTTCAGACAGGGGAATACTATCGAAAATTGAACGATGATGAAGGAATTAAACGTGTCTATTCCCGTTTCGCTCAACGATTTCCCGATTCTCCACTGGGCGTCATGGCATTTTACGAATTAGGAAAATTCTATTTCGAAACAGATTCTTTGGAGTCGGCTGAGAAGACGTTCTACAGGGCCTACACCACGAGTGAAGCACTGAAGGCCAGGGACTTGGAATCGAACAGTTATTTTGCAGCCGAGGGCTTATTCCTTGCCAGTCAACTGCTGGACGATCGGTATAGAAAGATTTCTTTCTTCCTTCCCCAGCACACATTGAATCGGCAGATCACACAGAAGCAATCTTTACTTCAGCAACTGGTGGATCAGTACACCAAAGTTGTTGCATTCCGCACGCAACATCTGCCCGAATCGGTATAT
>CAZYTI010000098.1:0-9460 GCA_964650065.1 uncultured bacterium | reverse complement strand
GGTCTACTCGGTCAAATGATTCAAGACACGCACACCCCAATGGCAGGCCTACCATGCCGATTCTCATACCTCCTCTGTGGAATTGGGCAGACTGGCGGCCGGAGTCAAACCGGGACTCTTGATACTCTATCATCAACTGCTGTGGGGAGCAACCCCGGAGGATGTGTTGGCGGAGATTGGAGAGGTTTATAGTGGGAAGGTCGTGTTTGGGAATGACCTGGAGGTGTATTAAGCACGATGGGAGAAGAATCCACACGAATTTGACATTATAAGTTAGACAAATTTAAGAACGGCCTGAAAAATCATGACATACAAAGCAGACTACCGCAAATATCTACAACCCGACGTTGTCTCTCGCCTCTCCCGCTTGGACCTGGTAGCCCGTCTCGTGGTCGAGGGATTCATTACCGGTCTCCACCGGAGTCCCTATCATGGCTTCTCGGTGGAGTTTTCCGAGTACCGGCCCTACATCCCAGGTGATCCACTGAGGCATATCGATTGGAAAGTGTTGGGACGCACCGACCGGTACTATGTAAAGCAGTTCGAAGAAGAAACGAATCTCAGGGCCTATATTCTATTGGATGGTTCGGGTTCGATGGGATACACATCCGGTTCGGTGACCAAAATCCGCTACGCCACCTATCTGGCCGCCGCCCTCTCCTATCTCATGCTGATACAGAGAGATGCCGTAGGCCTGGTCACCTTCGATGAAAAGATAAGATCGTCCCATCCCCCCCGATCAGTGCTCAGTTATCTCCACATCCTGCTCAAGGCCATGGACGGTCTTGAAAGCCGCGGTGAGACCCGGGTTTCCAACACCTTCCACGATCTGGCCGAAAGGATCAAACGGCGGGGACTCATCATCGTACTTTCCGATCTCTTCGATGATCCCGAGGAGGTCCTCACCTCCCTGAAACATTTCCGTCATCGCAAACACGAAGTCATCGTCTTTCACATCCTTGACCCCATGGAACGGTCCTTTGGTTTCGACCGGGACGCCCTCTTCATCGACATGGAAACCGGCGAAAAAATCCAAACCCAGCCCTGGCATATCCGGTCCCAATACAAGGAAAGTATCGATCAATTTTTGGATCATTACAAACGGGAATGCCGCCAGCATCGCATCGACTATGTCCCGGTAGATACCTCCCAGCCGTTCGACATGGCCCTTTTCAACTATCTCGTGATGAGAAAAAAGATAGGAGGATGAAGTGACCGTCTTCCTGACCTGGATCATCTTCGCCTTCTTCATCCTTGGGACCTACATCTTCTTTTTCTGGAGGCGGAACCGCATCCGGTCCCGGTTCCGTGTCAAGTTGACCATCCTCTTCCTCCTTTTCGTTCTCATCCCCACGGTTCCCCTCACATTCACTATTGCCAACCTCATGACCCGTAGCGCCGACCTCCTCCTCATTCCAGGTATTGGAAGGGCCCTGAACACCTCCATCGAGACGATTAAAATTCAATTAGAAGAGCGGGGACACAATTTTTTCCAGCGATACGAAGATCCTTCCAATTGGACTGTAGGACAACTTCAACGAGAAAGCGTCCATTGTGCCGGCGTGTATCGGGTGCATGAATCCGATGTGGTCGTCATAAATAAGGTCTGCCTGCCGGGAAAACCAGCCATCGAAAACTGGTCGCCCCGACAGGAATCGCTTCTGGATATATTGGATACAAAACGGTCCAGCAGTATACTCGCCATGGGCGAAGACCAGGTCATCACTGTCTATAAGGTGCTTTCCGATTCCGCTGTGGCCATGACCATCTATCCGGTGTCCGCTAAGGTGTTAGAGGCCAAAAATGAAATCAACCGTGCCTATGACATCTACAGCACCCTCACCCTGCTGAAAGAATCCATCATTCAGAAACATCTCATCTGGGCGCTGGCCGTGCTCCTCGTTGTTGGGCTGGCCATCTTATCCATCATTACGGCCAGAAAACTATCCACAGGTATCAGTGAACCCATACAGGATCTCGTCACCGGTATGACCCGTGTCGCCAATGGGGACCTCTCCCATCGCGTCGACACCCGGGCCAGAGATGAGTTCCAATTTCTCGTCGCTTCTTTCAATACGATGACCCGTGATTTGGATGTCAGTCGCCAAAAGCTCATCAAGGCCGAAAGACTCGCGACCTGGCAGGAGGTGGCCCGACGAATCTCCCATGAGATCAAAAACAGTCTCACCCCAATATCCATTTCCCTCCGACGATTCCGGAACCACTTTACAGACAAACCTCTCCCCACCAACATCTCCGATAGTCTCCTCGCCATAGATGATGAACTGCGATCCCTGGAAAGCATGGCTCGATCGTTTTCGGAATTTGCCCGTATGCCCCAGCCGGACAAAATCCGGTTGGATCTCAACCGTATCGTACAATCGGTCGTCCGATTGATGGAACCTGTTGCAGGACACGTCACTATAGAGATGGATCTTCATGAAGATCTGCCTCTCATCGATGCCGACCGGGAACAGATGAAACGCCTCCTCAACAACCTCATCAAGAACGGCATCGAGGCCTCCCACGACACCGGATCCGTGACCGTTTCAACCCGTCGAGCCAATGAGGGTGAACGTCAAATCGAAATCGAAGTTCGGGATGAAGGCGAAGGCATAGACAATGAAACGGTCGACCGGATTTTCCGACCCTATTATACGACAAAAAAGAAAGGCACCGGTCTCGGCCTGGCCCTCGTCCAGAAAATCGTCGATGATCATGATGGAGAGATTCAGGTGACAAGTGAAATGGGGCATGGAACAAGGGTAACAGTTCGACTCTAAATTTGTTATTTTCTCTCGTGGTACTCTGTGAAGCTCTGTGGTACCTAATTCATTCTCGGTATTTCCTTTAAATAAAATTCTTGACAAAACCCCAAATTCTTACTATACTTATGCGAACCGATTATCCCGGTCTGTCCCGATTCCTTATTAATATAATGAGGTGAAAATAGGGATATTTATAAATAGATCGTGTTTAAAAATAAATGTTTCGCTATAGACCCAATTTCAGGAGTCATCCATGGATGAACACACGACCAAAGAGCGGAGACTGAAGTGCGATATACTTGAAAAAAATGTATTACGGAAGGCACTTCAAAAACGATTGCTCACCCTGGACCAATGGACAGAAAAACTTTCCAATAAAAAGAACAACCAGCACCAGAAAAGACTCAACAATTCTGTGTCTCGATATCAGGAAGAGATCGAACCTCTAAAGAAGGAACTCCTCCAAATGGGGGATGATCTGGAAAAACGCATCAAAGACGAGATGGCGTATTCTGAGGAAGAGATAAAAACCTTCCAGGCGAGTCTGGACGAGGAGGCCAAAACCCTGGAAAAAGCGCAGAAGGACATGGAAGCATCCAAGAAAAAAGAGAAAAAAGAAGCCGATAAGACCACGGAGAAGATTCCGGGCCTAAAAAGACTGATAAAAGAAGAAATGAAAAAAGTGAAAACAGCAGAAAAAGAGTTGAAATCTGAGGAACACGACAAGGCCCTCTTTACCATGGAGCTGAAGCGAATCGCCATGGAGCGCAAACTCTACAGTAATTAGACGGATGCTTTAAATTAAAAAAATCTCCACGGAAATACACGGAAGCACAAAGAAATATGTATAGAATTTTCATAGACACCCATTTTGCCGCTTCACATCAGCTTCACGGTTATCAGGGGATGTGTAAAGATCTCCATGGTCATACATGGAAGGTGCGTGTCGAGATCGTCACAAATCGGACCAATGAGATCGGTATCAGTTTCGATTTCAAGGAATTAAAATCGATTACCGAATCGGTTATTCAACGCCTCGACCATGGCCACATCAATGACATCCCGCCCTTCGACAAAGAGAATCCGACCGCAGAAAACCTGGCCCGATACATATATCGAGAGGTCCGGCAGAAACTTCCTACTTTTGTTCGTATCTCTCAGGTAACGATTTGGGAATCCGCTATATATGCCATATCGTATTCGGAGGAATCGGTTGGTCAAGGTCAATGAAATTTTTTATTCAATTCAAGGGGAGTCTTCCTATGCAGGATTCCCCTGTGTGTTTATTCGTTTAACCGGATGCAACCTCAATTGCACCTACTGTGACACGAAATACGCCCGGAAAAAAGGCCGGAAAATGTCCTTTGAAAAAATTCTTAAAGCGGTCGGCCGGTACGATACACCACTGGTAGAGATTACCGGTGGAGAACCCCTTCTCCAGGAAGATACGCCCCAACTGGTCCAGGTCCTTTTGGACAAAGGCTACCGTGTTTTGATTGAGACCAACGGGACACAAAATATCGACCGTCTTCCTGCTGGAGTCATCTGCATCATGGATATTAAATGCCCCGGCAGCGGCGAAGAGAAAAAAACGGATTGGGCCAATATCCAGCGTCTAAATAAAAAAGATGAAGCAAAATTTGTTCTCTCCTCACGGGCCGACTATTTATGGGCGACACAGATGATTCGCGGATACCGCTTACAAGATAAAGTCAAGGTCCTTCTCAGTCCGGTACAAGAGAAACTCGATCCGGCCGAGATTGCCCACTGGATTCTCCAGGATGGTCTGAATGTCCGGCTTCACCTTCAGCTACACAAAGTGCTATGGCCCGATAAATCAAGGAACATCTAAGGTGAGTGAGAAAGCGGTCGTTCTTCTCAGCGGTGGCATAGATTCGACAACAACCTTGGCCATTGCCAGGAATGAAGGATTCCACCTCTATGCTTTGAGTTTTCAATATGGACAGCGAAACCATTTCGAACTTAGAGCAGCCAAAAAACTTGCCCACTTAAACAATGTAAAAGAGCATCTCATACTGAATATCGATCTGTCAGCTGTTGGTGGGTCTGCAATGACATCGGATCGTCCCGTCCCCAAAAACCGATCCCAGGAGGATATGGTTCAGACCATTCCGGTGACCTACGTCCCGGCTCGAAATATCATCTTCCTCTCGTTCGGCCTGTCCTGGGCCGAGTCTGTGGGGAGTTCGGACATATTCATCGGAGTCAACTCGGTGGATTACTCCGGTTACCCCGATTGTCGCCCCCAATTCATCGATGCCTTTCAAAACATGGCCAACCTGGGGACGAAGGCGGGTGTTCAAGACCTTCCCTTTAAGATCCATACTCCCCTCATCCATATGACCAAAGCCCAGATCATCATGAAGGGTATGGCCCTGGGCGTCCATTTCAATATCACTCAGAGCTGTTATGATCCCGATGACACGGGCAGGGCATGTGGACGATGCGACAGTTGCCTCCTTCGGAAAAAAGGCTTCCTCGAAGCAGGGATGAATGATCCAACGAATTATGTAGGAATATAATGAATGATAATCTAAAAGGCCAGGAAGCCATCCGCAATGCTCGGCTGACAGCCGTGGAAAACGAATATCCCCATCGGGATTATGATGTGGATGTTTCTTTCCCGGAATTTACCTGTCTCTGCCCTATGACAGGATACCCCGACTTTGGGACGATTCACGTAAAATACGTCCCGGATCAATTGATCCTGGAACTCAAATCGGCCAAACTCTATATCAACAAATACCGGGATGAATCCATCTTTCACGAAGCGGCCGTCAATAAAATCCTGGAAGACTTCGTGGCTGTCTGCCAACCCCGCCGAATGGAAGTTGTCGGTGATTTCAATCCCCGGGGGAACGTCAAGACCGTTGTCAGGGCAGAATATAAAAAGGAGTCATGACCGTTGAACGATGTACAGAGCCAGCCCGACCACAGGAAAATTCACATAGACCGGGTCGGCGTAAAAAATCTCAGCTACCCCATTACCGTACTGGATAGAAAAAATAAAATCCAACACACCATCGGTTCCATCAATATGTATGTGAATCTTCCTCACCAATTTCGCGGCACCCACATGAGCCGGTTTGTGGAGATCCTCAATGAACATCACCGGGAACTTCACATCAAGACCATTGGCGCCATTCTGATAAAAATGAAGAAGAAACTCAATGCCGAAGAGGCCCACATGGACGTGGGCTTCCCCTATTTCATTGAGAAATTCGCTCCTGTGAGCGGTGCTGAGAGCCTCATGGAATACCACTGTACCTACTCGGGCACTTTGACCGATCATGAAGATTTTGTTCTGAGTGTGGTGGTCCCAGTAACGACCCTCTGTCCCTGTTCCAAGGAACTTTCGGACCGGGGTGCCCACAACCAGCGTTCAATTGTGACTATCAAAATACGATCTTCAAAAATGGTGTGGATCGAGGAATTGATCGAATATGCCGAAGCCTCTGCCTCAAGTCCCCTGTATGCCTTACTAAAACGTAAAGATGAAAAAGCCGTTACAGAGCACGCCTATGACAATCCCATGTTCGTGGAAGACGTCGTTCGAGAGGTGGCCGAGAATTTAAATAATGATTCCCGTATCACCTGGTACAGCGTAGAATCCGAAAACTTCGAATCGATCCATAAGCACAGTGCCTATGCAGCCATCGTGAGAAAGCAGTAACCTATGCTTGTGGGCATCGATAATTATGGATTGTATCCCCTGGCTTTGGATCCCCTGGAGACATTGCGATGGGCCAAATCCCACGGTGCTCAAGGTGTACAGTTTTCCGGTTTTACACCGGAACAACAGACAAAGATGGACGCCGGCTATTTGAGTGACCTGGCCCAATTGGCCTGGAATAATGGACTCTATCTCGAATGGGGAGGCGCTCAGCACATTCCTTTGAATATGGAGACCTGGAAAGAGAAAGACATTTTTGAGGCCAATCGTACGGTCGCCAGGGAGGCTTCGAAATTAGGCATTCGTCCCATTCGATCCTGTTCCGGTGGGTTGATGCGATGGCACCCCGAAAATCCCCCCACCAAAACCCTGTTAGACAAAACAGCCGAGGCATTGAAATCACAGCGTCACATGTTGGAAGATTACGGTGTGACCCTGGCCATCGAAACCCATTTTGAGTTCACGACCCATGAACTGCTCCGCCTCTTCGAGATGTGCGGTGCCGAACCGGGTGGATATCTGGGCATATGTCTGGATACTATGAATCTTCTGACCATGCTGGAAGATCCTGTCCTGGCTACGGAAAGGATACTTCCGTGGGTCGTCTGCACCCACATCAAAGATGGCGGCCTGCTCCTTAATTCAAAGGGTTTGACCTCTTTTCCGACTCCCACGGATCAGGGCATCATCAATTTTAAAAAAATCATTCAACGACTGGCCACGCTCCCCTGGGAGATCAACCTCTCTGTCGAAGACCATGGAGGAAAATTTCAGCTCCCCATTTTTGAGCCATCCTTTTTATCCGAATTTCCCGATCTCACATCCGAAGAGTTAAGCCGATTGGTTCAACTCACTCTCGAAACAAAGGAAAAAGGTGATACGGGGCAGTGCAACATCACCCAGCGGGAGGACTGGCCCGAATGCTGTGAGGAGCGGATCTGGAAAGATATACGGGCCTTGAAGAACTTAGTTACAATGACTTTTTAAATGTTTACGAATTGACGAAATCATTTCGCTGTTTCTGGTTTCTGGTTACTGGGCACTAGCAAAAATCGACTAGAAACCAGGGACAAGTAACCAGCAACGTTAACCCATTTTTATTTTTTATATCGGTTTAAATTTAAAGGACCCTGTCAAACTGTGATCGACGTCAAAGAACACATCTACCACGATGATCCCAAAGTGGGGCATCCCGACGTGAAGACCCGCCTGAAGGATGGATATTATTTCTTCCTGGGAAACGGATTGATACAGGCCGCAATACAGGTGGCTCCGTCCAATGATGGCAGCCCCTTGGGTTTAATCATCATGAATCCGGAGCAGTTGGGGAAAAAGCGAGAAGCCCTGACCTTCGATCCCGAAAATGGATTCAGCAATACGATGATACGATTTCTGGAAGACGGAAATTCGAACGAAATCCGACCTGCCAAAATAGTTGATAAATGGTGCGATGAATATGATTTCCCTGCAGTGAAAATTCAATGGTCTACTGACCGTATTCATGTCTCGGAGATTTTTTACTGCGCCGACCCATCTTCTGCCCAATTGATCCGAGAAGTTCATGTCGAGAATCGACTCGACGTTCCTATAAAACTCCGGATGATAACGGGCGTCCATCAAAAGATCGTGGAAAAAGCAATGTCTCTCAATCCCGCAGGGGAAAACCATACCTTCCTGGTCTATACCCTGACCAGCGAAAGGAACGGGTTGGATATCCATCTGATTCCCAAAGCACCCTCCTCCGACAGATACACGCAAATCTGGCAAAAGTCAGCAAAATTCACCTTCGGACATCCGTTATTGAATCATTATTTCAATGCCTCCCGGTTTCAGCTCCCGGCCGTTATTTCCCGATGCGGGAGGACCGATGCCAGTATCTGGCAGTACAATCGCGAATGGGTCAGGGATCAGGCTTTCATGGCCGTGGGTCTCACGCTTTCGGGTCATCATGAAACGGCCGGCATGTTGCTGAACCGCCTCTTGGATGAATTTGTGACCGATGAGGGGGATACCATTGACTCCGGTGAAAGGCGAGACCCGGATGAGGTGGAGTTGGATCAGAACGGCACCCTCATCTATGCGCTGAAAAATTATGCCCTGTGGACAGGGGATTTTACTCTGATGAAAAAAAACTGGAACACCATTAAAAAAACGATTGAATATCCCTTCAAGGATTGTTTCCGGCACGAGCCATCTGGACTGTTCTGTAACTGTCGTGAATACTGGGAGCGTCATCGGGTCTTCGGCATCGATAAAGGGATCGAACTGATGTACCAGGTCTTCCCTTCCATCGGCCTTTCCTGTGCTGCCACCCTGGCCCGGCTCATCTCCCAAGATCAGGATGCTGCGGAATGGGATCATAAAGCTGAAAGGCTAAAAACGACCCTACTTCACGATCCCGTTTATCGATTGGTCGATGAGCGCGGCTTAATAAAACGGCGCTCCGTCGACGGATCCATTCAGGAAACCATCACACCTTTGAAGGAATCAGGATTACCCGATGGCGTCCCTCTAACCGCCGATATTCCACATCATCTCAATCCCGATACATCCACGGCATTGCCCATTGCCCTGGGATTTGTTCCTCCTGAAAGTCCGGTCGCTAGGACGACCATGGACCACTTGGAACACCTCTGGAATCAGGGATGGAAAGGAGGCGGGCATGGCCGCTATAACATGACTTCTGAGGCGGATTCAGAGGGCCCCTGGCCCTTTGCGTCTCTCATTGTTGCCCGGGCCGGTGTAGAGATGGGAGACTTTGATAATGTCTGGCGGACGCTGGAATGGATGATTACGATTCCCGGAGACATCTCCGGGTCATGGTTTGAAATGTACGGTCCCCGAATTTCTCCCCCGTATGCGCAGGTGGGAATCACGCCCTGGACATGGGCCGAGATGATCATTCTGCTCATCCACCATATTCTGGGCATACAACCCGAAGAATAAGGGATTCGCTTCAGACCCAAATTATTGCCGGGGCTGGAGCATATTGTTGGAA
>CAZYTI010000097.1:0-9553 GCA_964650065.1 uncultured bacterium | reverse complement strand
CATTCACCATTTTAGGCCCCATTCTTTTTGGGGCCTAAATTATTATATTATCCCGCGAAGAAAAAAAGAGTGATTTCATCGGCAAGAAGAAAACCTTTAGGCGTCAGTGAAATGCATCCCTCTTTAATGATAGCAAATCCATCTTGGATCAGTGATGAAATCTTTGCTTCCTTTCCTCTTAATCGTCTCAATGGAATCCCCTCCCGTGTCCGCAATCCCAGAGTCATTCGTTCCAAATTTTTTTGATCTTCACTCAAGACCTCACGATTTTCAACGGGAAGTTGATTATGAGAAAGAACGGTTATATATTGTCGAACGTCTGACACATTCCAAAATCTTTTTCCCCCTAAGAATGAATGAGCCGAAGGCCCTAATCCCAAATACCCTTGGCCCGTCCAATATCCCTCATTATGGCGACTTCGGTGCGATGGGAAAGCATAATTGGAGATTTCATAATGCTCATACCCCGATTCACATAGCATTTCATGGGTAAAAAGATACATCTCGGTTATGGTTTTTTCATCGGGACGGGGGTATTCTCCTTTTTCGATCTTTCTACCCAGATCCGTCGATAGATTCCAGGTTAAATTGTATGTCGAAATGTGTTCAGGGGCCAGTGCCAGTGTTGTTAAAAGCGTCTCTCTCCACGAATCGATGGCCTGATTGGGTAAACCATAAATTAGATCGACATTTACCCGCGTAAATCCTGCCCCCTTTGCCGCTATGATACAATCCTTGGCCATGCGGGCCGTGTGCAATCGACCCAAAATCCGGAGTTCATCATCATCAAATGACTGAATGCCTATGCTGATCCTGTTGATTCCGATACTCATATAATCATTCAACAATTCTGTTGTGACTGTACCGGGATTGACTTCGATGGTGATCTCAGGTTCAGCAGAGATGGTGAAAGTTCGGCTGAAATGTTGAAGCAGTCGTTGAATATCAGCAGGACGAAGTAATGAAGGGGAACCCCCACCCATATATATGGTTTTCATTTTTGATTTTCTTGACGAGATTTGAGCACCGTATAGAGAAGCTTCTTGAGTAACTGCGTCAAGAAAATCAAAGATGAGATCATGATCTGTCTGAATGGAGTAGAAGTCGCAGTAGGCACATTTTCTTTGGCAAAAAGGAAAATGTAAATAAAGACCGGCCATGTGTCAACGTATTAATCCCAATATCCTGCTCCACCGAATTTTATTTAACAGACGGTAGAAGGGAACCTCATTATCCCAGGACCAATAGATGATGAGGCCCTCTCCAACGACATTGCGTTCCGGAAGAAAACCCCAATACCGACTGTCTAAGCTATTATCCCTGTTATCACCCATCATGAAATAATGGACATTTTTTACAACATAAACATATTTATCCAGTGACTTTCCGTTAATAAAAAAACTTGCAACAGGATAGGTGTCGATTGCCGCTGGCCACCGGTTCTGGTTTTCAACGGTAAGACGGATTTCTTCGCCGGCATGAAAGATGGTCACCTTTCGTCCCTCATACAGGGCTATCTGTAATTGCTCAAACCAAAGGTGCCTGTTGTCATCGGTAAAAAACAAACTATCCCCGGGAGCAGGGACGCGCACCGGCCCATAGTTGTCCCGATTTCCCGCATTAGCGGGAAAAATGTTATGCTCACGGTATCCCGGGGGATAGAAGCGATTGTCGATATATTTTAATCCGGGTGGATCGGGAAATTTTTGTCCGTTGATATGGAGTTCCTTGTTTCGAATTTCGACGGTATCCGCACTGAGGGCCACACATCGTTTGATATAGTTTAACGATTCATCACGGGGATACTTGAAAATAACCACATCCCCCCTCTGAGGATCACGAAAACCCGGTGTCCGGATAAAAGGAATGCTGAATCCCAGTTTTGTATAGGGTATCCCGATCCAGTCGGGAGTTCGAATACCGTATACAAATTTATTCGCAAGTAGAAAGTCGCCTACTAAAAGTGAGCCCTCCATTGACCCTGTAGGAATCCGGAAGGGGTAGATCACGAGAGCCCGAATGACGAGAGCAATGGCCAGTGCCACAAAGAGCGACTCCGAATACTCACGAAACGCACCTTTCTTTTTCCCCGATTTCTGAAGTTGCTGGGATTGTGTCTTCTCCTTCATAATCTCCTCTGCTGATATTGAACTGTATATCACGATAACATCTTGAATTTTGAATCCAGGCTCCTGATTATAAATCGTGTGTCAGTTATTATGTTTCTGGTTTCTGGCTACTGGTTGCTGGAAAATAATTCGTAGCCACTCTCTTGCTTTACCAGAAACCAGTAACCAGCAGCCAGCAACAATTGTTTACCATTTTTGAGCAGAACTTCACTAGTCTTTTATCTGCAACACAGCCAGGAACGCATCCTGAGGTATCCGGACCTTGCCCAGCTGTTTCATGCGCTTCTTTCCCTCCCGCTGTCGCTCCAAAAGCTTCCGTTTTCTTGTAATATCACCACCGTAGCATTTTGCCGTGACATTCTTTCTCAGGGGTCTGACGGTCTCCCTGGAGATGACCTTGGAACCTACGGCTGCTTGTATTGCGACCTCGAAGAGTTGCCTGGGGATGAGCTCCCGAAGTTTCTGGGTCAGTTTCCGGCCCCAGTCGTATGCCTTGTCCTGGTGAACAATCATGGAGAGTGCATCCACCGGATCACCGTTGATGAGTATATCCAGCCTCACGAGCTGAGACTCCCGAAAGGCCAGGAATTCGTAATCAAAGGATGCATATCCCTTGGAAACCGTTTTCAATTTGTCATAGAAATCAAAAATAATTTCCGCCAGGGGAAACTCATAATCGAGATTCACCCGTTTCGTGTCCAGGTATACGGTATTTTTATAAATACCCCGTCTGTCCTGGGCCAGCTTCATGAGATTGCCCAGGAATTCCTCGGGCACGATGATCTGGGCCGTTATGTAGGGCTCCTCGATTCTTTCCGTTTCATTGGAAGGGGGTAGCCCGGTCGGATTATCGACATAAACCATCTCACCATTCCGTTTGGTAACCCGATATTCGACATTAGGAATGGTGGTGATCAGATTTTGGGAATATTCCCGCTCCAGCCGTTCCTGCACGATCTCCATATGGAGAAGCCCTAAAAAACCGACACGGAATCCAAAACCCAGGGCCACCGATGTTTCGGGCTGGAAAGACAAAGCCGCATCGTTGAGCTGTAACCGTTCCAGACTGTTGCGTAACTCTGTCAGGTTTTCGGCGATGGCAGGAAAAAGACCCGAAAAAACCATGGGTTTGGCATCTCGAAAGCCCGGCAACGGTTCTGTGGCGGAATTTTCGGCCGAGGTAATGGTATCACCGACTTTTGCGTCTTTGAGATTCTTCACACCGGCGATAAGGTAACCCACCTCTCCGGTACGGAGGCGATCGGTCGGGCATCGGTGGAGACGGAGAGATCCCAATTCGGCGATTTCAAAACTTTTTTCGTTGGAAAAAAATTTGATCCGGTCACCCCGGTGGAGCTCGCCGTCCACGACACGGATGTATGTAATGGCACCCCGATAATAGTCGAAAACCGAATCGAAAATCAATGCACGGGGAGTTGCCTGGGTCTGGCCTCCCGGCGCAGGAATGCGATGGATGATGGCCTCGAGGATCTCAGCAATGCCCATCCCCTCTTTTGCACTGACCATCAGGATTTCTTCTTCACCGACACCTAAAATTTCAACGATTTGCTTCTTGGTCTCATCGATCTGGGCACTGGGCAGGTCTATTTTATTGATCACAGGAATGAGCGTGAGATCATTCTCCAGGGCAAGGTAAACATTGCTCACGGTCTGGGCTTCCACGCCCTGGGAAGCATCCACGACCAGTAGTACGCCTTCACAAGCAGCCAGACTCCGTGAGACTTCGTACGAAAAATCGACGTGTCCGGGCGTGTCGATGAGGTTGAGCCGATAAGACCTGCCATCGGCCGCATCGTAGTTCATGGTGATGGCATGGGCCTTGATGGTAATACCCCGCTCCCTTTCCAGGTCCATATTATCCAACACCTGACTGATCATGGCCTGGGGAGACACGGTGCCCGTGACCTCCAACAACCGGTCCGCCAGGGTCGACTTGCCATGGTCAATATGGGCAATAATACAGAAATTTCGAATATCGTGTTTCTGCATAGTCGGTAAATATACCAATTTTGTTTGAGAGAGTCAATGAGGAAAAAATGAAGTTAAAAATTTAAATTCTTGTTGATAAAAAGTATTATAACAGGCAATTCCCGGGCATATCGAAAGTACCAATTCAGGTTCAAGGTTTGTCGTTATGAAGTGATAAAACAATTACCTTAAAAATATGACGAGCATGAAATGATTAACTCTGAACCTTGAACCCTGAATCCATTAGCCCGCGTGAATTGAAGATAATGCTTTTCCGATTTCATCAATGGCCTGGACTTCCATAGACTGCGCTTCCCCCAGTCTTTTTATTTGCTCCTGGCGCATCTCCTTCGGCCATTTATCGTCATGCTTCTGATTACTGTGCATGTGCAGAAGTAAGGGTGCCTTCCGGCAATCACCATTTTGTATCGGCTACGTCCCATATTTATTTATCCTTTTCAATATTACACGGGAGGCAGAGCCTCATGGGATGCATTCCCCGCCTGCCACATTTCATGTCTGCCTCATGTATGGCAACAATGGCGGGCAGGCCAGCCGGAGGCCGGGAACGATGATAAAAGAGGATTATAGGACTTCAATTTTCTAAAAATGAAGTGGAAAATGATTTGATAGACAAATTTAGAGATTGTGTAAAAATGTGGATAAAATAGGGTACATACCAGTTCTGGAAAAAACCAAAACAACATTAAAGCAAGAAAAACATTAAGGATAAGCCAAAACCTATCTCAAACCAAAACTGGCAAAAGTGGTCAAAAAGTGTATTTTTCTGGACAAAATCTCAACCTATTTTCAGCAAAAAAATGAGAGGTGAGGGCAAAGTCAAGAATTGTCAAGAAAGGAGGTAATCAGCAGTAAAAGGGTGGTGCGGTTGTGCTCGAGCGCTCGGCGATCGGCCGTGAATATTGGGTATTTATAAGGTATACTAAACTAAAGCGGATAAATGGTCGATTTTAGCTGGCAATTCATCATACGTTTTATTATCAAGCTTTCTTCCATTTTTCTTTTTATTTGTTCCTCCCCATTGTTTGAAGAAAAATGGAACACTCTGAAGGTCACATTGATCCCTAATATCTCTTACCCAAACAGGAGATATCGGCCGAGAGAAAGGCCCTGATTCACCACCCACAATAACCCAATCTATGTCTGATAATAGTAAATGACTGATAGGTCCAATTAAAGGCTCACAAGAAATAAATTTTACTTTTGCAGAAGTACAATTAAGGTGATTTATCCTGTCGATGTACTCTGAATTTTCAACACTGACACCCAGCCATACATTTTCTGGCCACTCTACAATATTTTCTATTTCAAAAAGTCGTTCTGATCTTTTAGTTAATATTTGGAATGTATGCCAGCAGGCTTTTCGTGCAATTTCGATAATTTTCAATATAAAACTCGTTGGTATTTGTTCATGAAAAAGATCACTCATAGAATTCACAAAAATCATTTGTGGTTTTTTCCATTTCAAGGGATGCTCAAGGCGAGTAGTGTGGAGTGTTACATCAAAGTGATGCGGTCTCTGGGGAAATCCATGAATACCAGCAAATCTATATGCAATCTTCTCAGCATAGCAATTGGCACAGCCAGAACTGATTTTTGTGCAACCAGTACTTGGATTCCACGTTGCTTCTGTCCACTCGATTTTTGATGATTGAGCCACCTAATCCTCCTAATAGGAATCACTTATTCTTGAAAAGAAATTTGGTATAACTTTTTGATATTGCTCCTGATTTACTGATGATTTGACCTTCATTTTCGAGCTTGCTTAAAGCCTTCGTATAATGGGAAGTCGATGCTTGCCCGAACCAATCACCTAACATCACCGTTTCAACTTCATCGCGAGAAAGGTTCTTGCCATTACATTTGTTCCAGATTGCAGAGGAAAGGTGAGTAACTTTCATTTCTTCTAATTCTTCCTTCGTTGGTTTACTGTTGAGAAGGTCCAATATATCCAATTGCCTGTTTTGCTCTCTCTCCTTCATCAAGGTTACGTATTCGTTTACATCCCTCTCATAAGACCTCTCAATTGAATAAATAGTTTTGCTCATGAGAACAGCCCCCTTCGGATGACGGGTGCCGAATAATAGAAAGTATTTAAGCTTGCCATGGATTGTTCTGATTGGATATTTACAAACATAAGCACAACCACGAATCTCTGACATAGTGTTTAGTATACGATTCGCATAAAGATCAACGAGACCTTCTGTGCCTTCTGAATGCCAAACTTCTTCCCAATCACCGGAAGAATCAAAGCCATAGAGCTGTGTGAGCAAATTCATTTTGCCTTCTGCCTCAGCTGCATTCGAGTCAGAGAATCCTGCAAGTCGAGAAAGATCTTTGGGATTGATTCTGATAAGGATTTCTGTAATATTTTGCCTTGATAATATTGGATTGAGGCAATCCCATTCGATCCCCTTGATGCCAAATGGATCCAGGAAGAATATCGTCGGGAAGTCGCCTATTAATGATAATATATTCTCAACATGATTTTCAAAACGTCCCTGGTAACAGGTGGCAATATCATTGTAAGGATTAATAGTCGACTCGAGATTTTCAAAGAGTGTTTCATCCTCCTCAACATTGATACATAGCAATTTATATTCTCTATCAGTGAGGCTCTTGGCAAATTCGACTGCTCTCACAGGTGAGCCTTTTCCCCCATCTTCATAAAGACCACGACCAGCGAAGCCATCAACATAATATACGATGCCCTTCGAAGAGCCACCTAATATTCTGACAAATCCTCCCAGGTAGTTGATCAGCAGCTCATGTTTTCTTTCCGACCATTCTTTAAGGTCTTCAAAGTGCGGATGTGACATGCGATATCCCGTGGCGCAATCTGATCCTTATTTATGTTAGTAGAAGCATGGATCTCTACCCATTGTAAAAATGGTTTCATATTAATAGATTTTACTATTATGAATCATTAATGTCAAGTTGAATTTTACGATCAATTACAAATCAAGCAACTCAATTCGATAGTCACTGCCAATTCTCGCAAGAAGCAAACGGATTAGTATGGAGCGGCGGTTAGCGTCCGCGTGCTAATATGGGTTAGCCAGTTATTCATTAATTATTTCTTCTACTAATTTGATATCAAGTGCAAACTTATTGGGATTAACTTTTGCTTCGTATATTTTTATATTTTTTGTTCTACATTTACATAAATTTCTTAACAGTTTGTATTTAGGTTTTGGGAATTTAGATCCTAATATAATCCCAGTAAGTTCTTCTTCATGAAAATTATAAATTTGTGGCCCTTCTCCAAAATCTAAAATCCTATATTCTTTCTCATATTTCCAAAAAGATGATTTAGTAAGCAATTGAACCTCACCTTGAGTTCTAAAATCACTATCTATAAATTTAACTCGTGGGAATGAAGTCTTATATATTACTTTCTTTGCATGACTACACATGGTACCCTTTATACCTGAGAACTCAAGGCAAACACCTCTATGATTATCTGCATAATGTGAATACATTAGAATATTATTTTTTGCCTTTGATAGACAGTATATGCCTACATGTTTTAGTGCATTTTCAATTTCTTTTGTAGCTAATTTTTTTATTTCTTCACCGATATCTTTTCCAGAAAACTGTTTTTCTATTAAGTGCTTAATCTGGTTTTCGGGTGTATTAGTTGGTAAACGTTTACGGTACTCATTTATCAATTGATCTTTCCACTCTTGCTCAGAGCTTGAATAAATCAAAGGGATTTGACAATCAAATGGATCATTAAAATCATTTGGGCTTGAAAAGTAAACTTCGCTATTTACAATAGTTCTTACCGTATTGATATTAAAAATACGATACTTATAAAAAAAGATTCTTTCCATTTTCTCTCTTTAACTGGCTAACTAAGATTCTAACGCACCCTCCTCCCTTTGTCAACACCCTGCTTGGAAGCTTCGTTTGGGGAAAGGATGCATGAATCTAATTTTAATAATTTCTTTTAATTATTTTCAATATCCGTTGTTGAAAGGAAGCACGCTTCCAACTTATATACTTACACTAATATTATATGAACAGTACTTACTCTGAGCGCACCGCGGGGAGGAGAGGAAAAACACAGCAATGACTATCCCTTTCATGGCATGCCTCTTTAGTTAAAATCACTAAACTCCTCTCCCCTTACAAAGAAGAATTTATGAGAATGTTAATGTATATTTAAAATGATAATGAAAAAATAAGGAAAAAACAACAAAAATATAAGGATGTGAACTATTCAGGTTATCCCAGCCTGTCCCGATTCTTCGGGAAATCCCTGCGCAGCTTGCCCCGAATTGCTTGTCGGGGCAGCGCCCTTATGAATAGATCGGGTTAGAAAAAATGAATCGCGGTTTGATCCGTGTGCAAAATTCGGTTATCTCAGATTTATTAAATATTCTTCAGCCGTGATAACCTTTATTTTACTCTTATGAAAATCTGCCTTATTTCGGGTAATAATAAAATCCAAATTATTGAGAATTGCAGTATAAAAATGTAAATCATCTTCGAAATCTTTAAATTTATTATCAATTGCATTTATTGTTATTTTCTTCGTAATGTCAATAATAGTAAATAGTTTCTTTGAATCATTTAGAAATTCATTAGCAATTTTTCTTGAGGTTTGCTTTCGTAGAATATAATAAGTATTTGATAACGTAAGAGGAGATATATACCCTTTGATTTTATTTCCCTCTATTAAAGTAAGTAATCTCTCAGCATGAGTAGAAAATGGCGGACGATTTGTTAACCAATCCATTAAGATATTACAGTCTATTAATAATTTATCCATATTAAGAATGCTTTTCAGTTAAATAGTTAATTAATTCTTCAGTTTCATCGATATTTTTATTATTTATAATCCCTTTATATTTTTTAACAATTGGAGATAAATTTTGTATATTATCTTCAGATTTATCCAAAATTTGCCTGAATATATTTTCTGTAAATTTCGAAAGTGATTGTTTATGTCTCCCCGCATAATTTTTAATACGGATTATTACATCCTCATCAAGTCTTAAGGTTAATTTAGTATTCATTTCTTCTCCTGACGTATTTTATTTTTAATATACGTCAAAAATGCTTGAATGTAAAGCCTTTTTTTTAATGTTATATGAATAGTACTTACCCTGAGCGCACAGCGGGAAGGAGAGGACCAGCACTGCAATGACTATCCCTTTCAGGGCATGCCTCCTTTGTTAAAATCATTAAATTCCTCTCCCCTTACAAAGAAGAATTTATGGAAATGTTGTTGTATATTTAAAATGATAATGAAAAAATAAGGAAAAAACAACAACAAAATAAGGAAATGTTTAATTTGAAAAATATTAAATAATTAGAGTAATATAAAATTTTATAGGGACTATGTTGTTTTGAGTGGGTTGACCCTATTCACACCCCTCTAAATCTCCCCTCAAGGGGAGACTTTT
>CAZYTI010000096.1:0-9562 GCA_964650065.1 uncultured bacterium | reverse complement strand
AAAGACACAATTCCTTCGGACCGGCGTGAACTCAAAGGATTGATCGTTGGATATACAGGAGACAAGATACCCCCTTTTAATATGGAAGCAAAAGTGATGGTCGATGGGAAATACATCATCAATCCGCAGTTCGAATGGACGGGTGGCGGTTTGGTATCCAACAGTCTGGATCTGGCATCGTGGGCGAAATATTTATATGAAGGACGGATTTTATCCGATGAAATGTTAAAAACCATGCTGCAGCCAGTGAACACCAGAACAGGACAACCCAACGGGGCTGGATACGGATTGGGTGTTCAGATCTTTAAAAGCCCATATGGGCTGATTTATGGTCATGGCGGTACATTTCCGGGATATGAGACGCAGATGTTATATGTACCAAAATTTAAATGTAGTGCAGCGATGCAAATCAATGCCGACCATTTTAGCACAAAACTCAAAAAACCAATTATTGCCCATCTGTTTGAATTCTTATCCATAATTGAAAAATATTATGGACAATCGGCAGAATGACAAATCCTTTAAAAAAGGTAAATACCGCCATTAAAATACAAAAGGTTCCTCTTCGAATGAGGAACCTTTTCATTTATAAAAGATGAGTGATCGACAGACAATAAAGTCTCTAATTTTTTTTATTTCTAATAAAAAAAATTAAACTTCCATGATTTCCTTTTCCTTCGCCTTGATCAAATCATCTATCTGTTTGATAAAATCATCAGTCAGCTCTTGAATATCAATCCCCCCGTTGTACTCCTCGTCCTCAGAAATTTCATGTTCCCGTTGAGCTTTTTTCAAATGATCAATGGCATCCCGCCGAATATTCCGAATGGCGATCTTTCCGTCTTCACCCAAATTGTGAACGAAACGGACCAGGTCTTTACGCCTCTCCTCAGTCAAAGGAGGAATCGGCAATCGAATGATATGACCATCATTATTTGGAGTGATCCCCAAGTCGGCTTTCATAATCGCCTTTTCTATCTCATTCAGAAGATTCCTATCCCAGGGCTGAATCGTTATGAGACGGGGTTCTGGCACGCCCATATTTGCCACCTGTTTTAGTGGAACCTTGCTCCCGTAGTAATCCACTCTGACGGTATCCAGCAGGGAAAGATTGGCCCTTCCGGTTCGTACTCTACCCAATTCAGTTTGTGTATTGGTTTCCGTCTTCTCCATGCGCTCCTTTGCATCTTGGATCACTTCTTCAATCATGAGTATCTCCCTTCACGATAGTTCCGATATTTTCACCAAATACGATTCTTCTTAAATTACCCGACTCCAATAATTTAAAAACGATAATGGGAATATGATTCTCTCTGCAAAGGGTTACAGCAGTGGCATCCATCACGCGAAGTTCTTTTTCAATGACTTCTGCGTAGGTAATACTATCATATTTTATGGCGTTTTTTACTTCCATGGGATCAGCATTATATACGCCATCGACTTTGGTTCCTTTCAGAATCACATCCGCATCGATCTCTATGGCTCTGAGTGCGGCGGCCGTATCAGTCGTAAAATAGGGATTACCGGTACCCGCTGCAAATATAACGACGCGTCCTTTCGTCAGGTGCCCAAGAGCTCTGCGTCGAATGTAGGGTTCTGCCATGGCTTCCAATCCAATAGCAGACATCACCCGAGTGGGCACACCATCTCTTTCTAAAAAATCCTGAAGAGCCAATGAGTTTATCATCGTGGCCAACATCCCCATGTGATCGGCAGCGACTCTGTCCATTCCCCGCGCACTGGCCGATAATCCCCTGAAAATATTGCCTCCTCCCACGACGATGGAAACCTCAACATCGGATTTCTGTACGGCCTGAATCTCATCGGCAATTTGCTTCACAATACCCGGATCGATTTCCAGGTCACGGTCCGACATCAGAGCCTCACCGCTGAGTTTCAGCAGAATCCGCTTGTAGATAGGAATTGGAGGTTTATCTTGAGCATCCATTATATTTCTTCACCCAGTTGGAAGCGCACAAACCGCCGAATAGACATATTTTCTCCCAGCTTTCCGGAAATCTCCATGAGATAGTCTTTCACGGTCTTGCTGGAATCTTTTACAAAAATTTGTTCCATCAACACAACTTCCTGGTAATATTTACCCAATTTACCTTGGATAATTTTCTCAATCACATTCTCCGGTTTTTTTCCATCGTGAGCTTGCGTTCTGTATATTTCCAATTCCTTATCGATTTCTTCTTGTGAAATATCTTCCCTCACAATCGCTCTGGGATTTGTGGCCGCGATTTGCATGGCAATGTCTTTTGCCATATTCTGGAAATCATCTGTCTTTGCAACAAAATCAGTCTCACAATTGACTTCCGCTAAAACACCCAAGCGGCTTCCCGGATGGATATATGAAATTATGACGCCTTCTTTGATCTCCCTTCCACTCCTCTTCTGAGCCGATGCAATGCCTTTCTTCCTTAGGTGATCGACAGCGTCTTCAATATTCCCTTTCGTTTCGATAAGAGCTGCTTTACAGTTCATCATTCCCGCACCCGTTAGGTCCCTTAATTTTTTTACTTCAGAAGCCGATATGATCATAAAAATCTCCTTATTATTCTGTATTTTTTTCTTTCTCATCAATATCCGGCGGCTGAGATACTACCACTACTTCCGGTTCAGTTTCTATCTTGGGCACCATCTCTGCCTTTGCATTACCCTCAAAAACCGCATCTGCAATCGTATGAACGATAAGACTGATTGACTTAAACGCATCATCATTCGCAGGAATTGGGAAGCCAATGGGATCTGGATCGCAGTTGGTGTCCAATATGCCGAAGATCGGGATATTCAATTTCTTAGCTTCGGCAACGGCTATTGCCTCTTTCTTTGTATCCACCACTAAGAGCCCCCCCGGAAGTCGATTCATCTCTTTGATTCCTCCCAGGCTCTTCTCAAGTTTTTCTTTCTTCCGCTCAATGGTCAGGATTTCCTTCTTGGAGATGTTTTCGTATGTCCCGTCCATGGCCATCTTTTCCAGATTTTTCATATGCTTGATACTTTTTTTAATCGTGCTAAAATTTGTGAGCATACCGCCCAACCATCTTTCACTCACATAGGGCATGCCGCATCGTTCTGCCTCGACCCGGACAATATCCTTCGCCTGTTTTTTTGTGCCTAAGAATAAAATCTTTTCACCCGATTGAACGGTTTTTATAATTTCCTCACATGCTGCAATGAGACACGCCAGGGTTTTATTGAGGTCGATAATATAAATGCCACTGCGTTCCATGAATATAAAAGGCTTCATTTTGGGATTCCAGCGGCGTGTCAGGTGGCCAAAATGGGCTCCGGACATGAGAAGTTGCTGTAAAGTAATTTCTGGCATAATACGACTCCTTTTTGGGTTTTTCCGCCATTCCCCTCTACTTTTCAAAAAATCCGCCATAAGGCGGACACCCTTTTGAAAATCAGGGAATGTGTGTTATTCTGATTTATACCGAATTCCGATTAGGTTTAGCGTTTGGAGAATTGGAATCTCTTCCTGGCACCCGGCTGTCCGTATTTCTTTCTCTCTTTCTCCCGGGGATCCCGTGTCAGAAAGCCGGCATCTCTCAAGGGTTTCCTTAATTCTTCATCGGATTTGAGAAGCGCCCGAGAAATCCCCAGGAGCATGGCATCGGCCTGCCCTGAGAGACCTCCCCCATTTACGGTTGCCTTGACATCGTAACGACCTTCGGTCTGTGTAATGCTAAATGGTTGGCGAATAATCATCTCCAGAGTCGGTCTGCAAAAATACGCAGGCAAATCTTGTTTGTTGACTTCAAAATTTCCTGATCCCGGAACCAACCAGACACGAGCGACGGATTCCTTTCTTCTTCCTGTTGCGTAATATTCTGTACCTTTCATATCCTCCTCAAAGTATTGGGTAAAACTTCGGGTTTCTGGGCATCATGAGGATGATCTGTACCGGTATATATTCTCAGTTTCTTGATCATCTGCCTACCTAATCGATTTTTCGGCAGCATTCCCTTCACCGCATGGAATAAAACCTTCTCCGGCTTGTCGTGCATGAGCTGATCTAAAGAACGTACACGCAACCCCCCGGGGAAACCCGTATATCTTGTATAGACCTTATCAGATCTTTTCTTTCCAGTCACCCTGATCTTTTCGGCATTAATGACGATGACATGGTCACCCAAATCCAGATGTGGGGTATATTCGGGTTTGTGCTTGCCCCGCAATAAAGTAGCGACCTGGCTTGCCAATCGTCCCAAAATCTCCTCCTGTCCGTCAATGAGATACCATTTTCGTTCAGTACTGTCAAGTCTGGGTACTATGGTTTTCACGATAAATTCTTCCTCCTGTTCATAATACAAAGCCTATAAATATAATGAATTTAGAATTTCTTGTCAAGATTTTTTATACAATACTTTAGAAAATATCGGGTAACAATGCCGATATTCTATTATCCGACCGGTTGAGACAGGAAAATTTGACCATTATTCACCACACCCATGCTCTTCCCCTGTAATTCCCACCCATGGAACGGGGTATTTTGCGATTGTGACTGGAACATACCTCTATCGACAGTCCATTTTTGGTTCGGATCGAGTAGTGTGATATTGGCAGCATGCTTTTCCTCGATCCGATTATCCGGAAGGTTGAGAATTTTTCTTGGGTTTATGGCCATCTTTTCAATCATATCGGAGAGCGTTATCACTTTCTTCCCAATGATATGGGTCATGATAAGCCCCACCAACGTCTCCAAACCAATAACACCAAATGCTGCAGCATCGTATTCGGTCTCTTTGGTCTCTACCGGATGGGGTGCATGATCTGACGAAATAACATCAATCGTTCCGTCTTTGAGACCCTCTAAAAGTGCCTTCTGATCTTCCTCAGTTCTCAGGGGAGGCTTCATTTTGGTACTGGTGTCGAAGCTACGAACCGCTTCATCAGTGAGAACCAGATAATGGGGACAAGTTTCGGCCGAAATGCGGACACCTCGATTCTTGGCTTCTCGTATTAGACGGACACTCCCCATGGTAGAGACATGGGCAATGTGAAGATGTCCCCCCGTATACTCGGCAACTAAAATATCTCTGGCTACATGGATGTCTTCACTTATAGTAGGTATCCCCCGCATCCCGAGGACGGTAGAGACAAAACCCTCATTCATCACCCCTCCCCCCGAAAGGCTCATGTCCTCACAATGATCGATGATGGGATGTTGGAACATGGCCGCATATTCCAAAGCTCTTCGGAGATTCCCGGCATTCGCAACCGGATGGCCGTCATCAGAAAAACCAACAGCCCCTGCGTCCAGGATATCCCCCATTTCGGTTATTTCTTCACCCTTCTGTCCCTTGGTCACCGCAGCGATGGGGAACACATCGACCAGCAAACCGGAAGCTCGTTCCCTGATGAACTCCACATGTCCCCGGCTGTCAATGACCGGCTGGGTGTTGGGCATACAGCATACTGAAGTAAGTCCCCCGGCCATGGCAGCACGGCAACCCGACTCAATGGTCTCGGCATCTTCGTGTCCTGGTTCTCTCAGATGGACATGCATATCGATGAATCCCGGCACGATAATTTTCCCTTTGCAATCGATGATTTCTCCATCCCACGCATCACTGTCAATGGACCCGATCTTCTCGATCTTTCCGTTGATGATTAACAGATCTTCAATTTTATCTCTTCCCGATCCAGGATCGAGAATGTGACCTCCCTGGAATAATATCTTCTCAGCTTTGACCGATCTTAACATCCTATCTTTATTCATCTTCCACTCCTTCAATATTCGGCCGTCCTCCTGCCAGAAGATAAAGCACAGCCATTCGGATAGCAACCCCGTTGGTCACCTGGTCCAGTATGACCGAGAATTCTCCGTCGGCCACATCGCTATCAATTTCCACACCCCGATTGATGGGACCCGGATGCATAATCGTAATATCCCTTCCGATATGTTCGAGCCGATCCCGGGTTATACCGAAGAGTGTGCGATACTCGCGCAACGATGGAAATAATCCACCCTTTTGCCGCTCTAACTGAATTCGAAGTATATTCAATACATTTGCTTCTTTCAGGGCTTCTTCGACATGTGGGTATATTGTAATCCCCATATCTTCGATATCGCGGGGAATGAGTGTGGCAGGTCCGCATATTCCAACCTCGGCCCCCATGGTTTTCAACCCGAAAATATTGGAACGGGCCACACGGCTGTGCAAGATGTCCCCCATAATCACTACCCGTAAACCTTCCAGATGTCCGATCTTTTCCCGCAAGGTCATCATATCCAGTAGAGCCTGAGTCGGGTGTTCGTGGGCACCGTCTCCTGCGTTGATCACCGCAGCATCTACACAGCGGGCGACAAAATGGGGTGCTCCGGATGCTGAATGGCGCATGACCACATAATCGATTCGCATGGCTTCGATGTTTTTTACGGTATCCCTGAGGGTTTCTCCCTTCTTCACACTGGACGTCGATGAAGAAAAATTCACCGAATCCGCAGATAATCTTTTTTCAGCCAACTCAAATGAAATTCTCGTACGTGTCGACGCTTCATAGAAAAGATTGACTACGGTCTTCCCTCTTAGGGTTGGCACCTTGGGTATGGGACGTTCCAAAACTTTTTTAAAAGAATCTGCCGTATCCAGGATTCTGGTAATATCTGCTTTAGAAACCCCCTCAAGACCCAACAAATGACGATCACTGAGCTGCATAAAAGGCTCCTTAATAATTAGTTGTTAATTATTTACGCTTGAAGTAGTAGAATTCGATCTTCCCCATCCATTTCCTTCAGTTTCACTTGAATCTCTTCTCCCAGAGCTGTGGGCACATTCTTGCCCACATAGTCGGCCTTGATGGGAAGTTCCCGGTGCCCCCGGTCAACGAGCACAGCCAGTTGGATCGTTGCAGGTCGTCCCAAATCGATTATGGCATCCAGGGCGGCTCTGATTGTACGACCGGTATAGAGGACGTCGTCCACCAACACGACCTTTTTATTCGTCAAATCGAAGGTAATGTCTGTTCCCTGCAGAACAGGACTTTCTGTAATCCTCTGAAAATCATCTCTATAGAGAGTGATATCTAGAATGCCCAGTGGTACATTTCCCTCCTCGATTTCCTGAATACTCTGGATGATTCTCCTGGCGAGAATATCCCCACGATCCCTTATACCGACGATAGCCAGGTTTTTAATTCCCTGATTACTCTCTAAAATTTCGTGTGTCAAGCGGAGAAGGGTTCTGGTAATGGCTTCTCCATCCATAATTTCTGCTTTCACTTTCATCATAACCTTTTCCCCGGTTAATGGCACAAAAAAGCCTCCCTACGAGTTTACCGAGGAGGCATATCCTTTTTACCTTGGCAGCCCCTTTCTGACCTCGCTGGATCCGATTAAAGGGGAAATTTTGCTTATCAGTATAAGGAGTTTTTTTATCATTGTCAAGCTGTTTCTTGAAGAATGAGTCATAGTTACATCTTGACATTTAATAGTACCTTTAGTATTTTATTAACTTTGTACTATATAAAGGGATTCACAATGAAAATTGAATCTGTCGGCGTCATCGGCGGAGGCATTATGGGACAGGGGATATCTCAAGATTTGGCTCAAACCGGCCATAAGGTCATCTTAGTCGATGTCTCACAAGAAATCTTGGATGAAACAAAAAGCAAGATAAAAACGAACATCCGTCTGTTGGGATTATTCAAATCAGCGATTGAGGCTTTCAATGTAGAAGAGATTCTCCATTCCATCCACTTCACAACAGACATACACTCTTTACAACATGTTGATTTTATTATCGAAAATGTCCCTGAAAAATTGGATGTAAAAAAAGAGGTATTCAAAAAACTCGACTGTATTTGCCCTGCCGGTTGTATTTTCGCATCAGATACTTCAGCAATACCCATTTCTCGAATCGCCTCATGGGTAAACCGACCGGAGAAAATCATTGGAACACATTTTATGAATCCAACTCCAATGACAAAAATGGTGGAAGTTATTCGTGGCCCTGACACCTCTGATGATACCATTGAAGTGACTAAAAAACTACTCACCCAAATGGGAAAAGACTTTGTCATTGTGGGTGATTCACCTGGATTTGTGACCAATCGTGTTCTGATGTTGACCATTAATGAAGCCATCTTTCTCCTGGAGGAAGAAAAAGTCAATGCTGAAAATATCGACAAAATTTTCAGGTCATGCTTCGGACACAAAATGGGTCCCCTAGAAACCGCTGATCTCATTGGTTTGGATACGGTATTAGACACACTGAATATTTTATATGAATATTTGCCGGATCATAAATTCGCCCCCTGTGGTCTCCTTAAGGAAATGGTCGATGCCGGCCTGTATGGAAGAAAGAGTGGAAAGGGATTCTATCAATATCCTGTAGATGAATAAAAATTAAACCGGGAGCTTGAATAACGATGATTGATGAATATAAAACACAAATTCGCTCATTTATAATGCAATACATACAAAATTCCGATCTCAAAGACGATGATGATATATTCAGCAGTGGGTATATCAATTCACTTTTCGCCATGCAACTGGTATTATTCGTTGAAAAGACATTTAAAATAGAAATTGGAAACGATGACCTTAGGATCGACAACTTCCAGACAATAAATGCCTTGGCCAAAATGCTTGCACGAAAAAGGCAAGTTTAAGATTACCATGCAAAGGGCTTCGATATGCGAATTGAACTCACACCCGAACAAATCAATCATCAGGCATCATTTAGAGATTTTGTTTGTAACAACATCATTCCGATTGCCGACCAAATAGAAATTAAGGAGCATATTCCCCATAATTTCATTCTCAAATTAGCCCGGGAAGGTTATTTCGGAGCGGCTCTATCTGGAGAATACGGTGGAACTCACCTGGACATGATCTCATTCGGCCTTCTGCATGAGGAATTGGGAAAAGCATCTGCTTCCGTAAGAAGCCTGGTCATGCTGCAGAATATGATTTCCTATACCATTTTTCGATGGGGTACAAAAGCCCAGAAAACACATTGGCTTCCCAGAATTGTATCTGGTGAAATAATTGCTGCTTTTGCATTGACTGAGCCGGACATTGGAAGTGACGCAAAACATATCGAAACGAAAATCACACAATCTGCCGATTGTTATATTATAAATGGACAAAAGAAATGGATTACCCTGGGTCAAATAGCAGATATATTTTTGGTCTTCGGCCAAATGGATGGCCTTTCATGCGCTATACTGGTGGATAAAGACGTCCCAGGATTAAAGAGGATTCCCATCCGGGGATTATCCGGCCTGAAAGCATCCATGTTGGCAGAAATACATTTCAACGATTGCCGTATTCTTAAAGAAAATCTTATCGGAAATCCAGGTTTTGGCTTCGGTCCTATCGCACAGTCCGCTCTTGATTTAGGCAGATACTGCGTGGCCTGGGGATGCGTGGGAATCGCTCAAGCCTGTTTAGAGGCGAGTCTCAGCTATGTGAAAAAGAGAAAACAGTTTGGAGCATACCTGAAGGAACATCAACTAATCAAGCAAATGATTACAGATATGATCGTGAATGTCGAAGCGATGCGATTGCTTTGTTATAAGGCCGGATATTTGAAAGACCAAC
>CAZYTI010000095.1:0-9595 GCA_964650065.1 uncultured bacterium | reverse complement strand
TACGCTTCACGCTTCACGCTCTACGCTTTACGCTCTACGCTTCACGCTTCACGCTCTACGCTTCACGCTCTACGCTCTACGCTTTACGCTCTACGCTCTACGCTTCACGCTTTACGCTTTACGCTCTACGCTCTACGCTCTACGAGCTTCCCCTGATCCCTTCCACCTCCTCAATCGCCATGGGTACCGGCTTGCCCAGCCGCCGGTAGCCGGTCTCGGTGATGAGATAGTTCTCCTCGTTCCGTAGCCCTCCAAAGTCCTTGTAACCGGACACCTTATCGTAATCGATGAAATCGACAAATTTCTTCTCTTCTCTCCACATATCGATGAGTTCCGGAATAAAATAGATGCCCGGTTCAATGGTCAGGACGAATCCGGGTTTTAGGGGTCTCGCCAACCGCAGAGATTTGAGACCGAACTGGGTGCTCTTGGGTCTCCCGGCATAACCCACATAGACTTCGCCTAAATTCTCCATATCATGCACATCCAGTCCCATCATATGACCGAGACCGCAGGGGAAAAAAAGGGCATGGGCACCTTCTGCCACGGCCTCATCCGGATCTCCTTTCATAAAACCCAAATCCTTCATTCCCTCGGCAATCCCCTTGCATGCCATGAGATGGATCTCCTTAAAAGGAACGCCCGGTTTCAGTGCCTGAACCGCCGCTTCATGAGCCGACAGGGCCACCCGGTAAATCTCCTTCTGTCTTTCCGTAAATGTCGGATCCACAGGCAAGGTGCTGGACAGATCCCCCGCATATCCCATGGCCGTCTCTGCGCCGGCATCCAGAAGGAAAAGGTCACCGCTCTTTAATGTATTTCCATGATAATGATTATGAAGGGTCTCGCCATGAATGGTGGCAAAAATGGGGAACGAGAGCTCCATACCCGAAGCCAGGGCTACCTCATAGACCGCGGCAGCCACATGTGCCTCGGTCATCCCGGGCCCGGCCATTTCATAGGCGGTCAGATGCATGTCCGCAGAAACATTCACGGCTTTTTCGATCTCTTCGATCTCTTCTATCGTTTTCTTATTTCGTTGTTCCACGACGGCTTGAATGAGTTCTACCGAAACCTGTTCCTGTACCTGGGAAGGATGGTTGTCCAACATGTTAAATATTTTCAAACGATGCTCTGGACGATATGGCGGCAGGAAATGGATGGGCCGGTTTTGCTGTTTTGCCTGGGTGAGTGCCGTCTCCAATTGATCGTACGGCAGCGTGTATTCCACGCCCACACGCCCGCTTTTCTCCTTCAGCGATGGCTGCGTACCCATCCAGACGATGTCATCCACAGTGAGCTCGTTCCCAAAAAGTGTGTCCTTGTTCTCATCCACATCGATGATTCCGGCCAACCCGGCATAGCTGAGTCCAAAGAAGTAGAGAAATGAACTGTCCTGCCGGAAGTGGTAGGGATTGTCAAGATAATTCATGGGACTATCATCGTTCCCCAACAGCAGGATCAAGCCGGACCGGACCTGGTCTTTCAGACGTTTTCTTCTTTCATTATAGGTTTTGGGCTCAAACATCAGCGAATCTCCTTTTCAAGACACAACTTTATAGACTATACTCTCATGGTAACCCGTTATGATCTTAAAATAATCATTGAACATGCCATTGGTGGAGGCATCCCCGGTATCCACCAGCAGGGGACGGCCGAAAAGCGAATGGATTTTCTGTTTGGTGGCCACGATCATAATGTTCTCTTTTCCAATGTGTTGAATCACTTTCGGGCTCAACTGCTGGTTCCCCCGGCCCAGAAGGTATCCCTGACCTCCGATGGGCGTGATGATTAATTTCGACGCCCTGCCCCTGATTTTTTCCAGAAGCTGGTTTTCATTCAGATCTTTCCCGATGAGTTGTCTCCTATTTACGAGATCGATCCCCAGCAGCGAGTAATCCAATTCCAATTGGATCATTATGGGCCGCGTCGTCGACCCGGGTCCGATGATATACTGATATGCATCGGACATGTTTTCAACCACATCGTGTGCGATGGCTTCCTGATAGTACTGTTCGCTGGCCGGACTCCCGCTCTTGATTCCCTGGACATGGGTTCGCTTAAAGGGAATTTTCAAATATCCATAGAGCCGCGATGAAAGAATCCCTTTTCGGTAATCCGCTTCATCGATGTCCATGACTTCCGCTTCAACGATCCGTCTGGTCTTCCCATTCAAATACCAGGCGGCCAGCTCACCACCCCGACCCGGAGTCTGCGCATAGACGCCGGACTGGATCTTCACACCTGCCGGTATACCCAATACCACCGATGAGTCACCCACGGCACGATGAATGTCCCGGGCCGTTCCATCCCCCCCGACGAAGAGGAGAAGATCGATTCCCAAATGCTGCATCTCTCCGGCCACACGCCGGGTATCCTCATCGGAGGTAACCGGACCGGAAATCGAACCGATGACCCTGGGCACGAGACCACAGTCACGCACGATCCCCTCCCCCATGGGGACAGGACAAGTCACAATCTCTATTTTTTCCCTGAGAAATGCAAGCTTTTTTACGGCTTCCATGGCTCTGTCCCCGGCCCGGGGTATTGCGCCTAAAGCCCTGGATTTTTCAAGGATCTCAGGTCCATCGGTCCCCTTCAAACCCACAGATCCACCCATACCGGCGATGGGATTAATGATAAGTCCACATCTTCTCATACGAGAACTGTATTTTTATACTATCGAATACTGGTATTTTTAATTTCAAATGCCAAAGCTCCAATGCCAAAAGAAATCCCAATGACCAAATGTCAAAAACAGATACTATTCTTTATATCATTGGGATTTGGGATTTTATTTGTCATTTGGATTTTGAAATTTGGCATTTAAAATAGTTAAATATTGACTAAAACAAAAAATATTACAATAACCGATCCATTGTATTAATTATACAAACGGTTCCTCAATAGAAGGACTTGGTCCCGAAAAATAAACCGGCCCATTTTCAGTAATGGTCATATCGTCCTCCAGACGAACACCAAACTCACCAGGTATGACGACCATAGGTTCATTGGTGAAACACATACCGACTTCCATGGGCCGCTTGTTACCCCGGACGAGATTGATCCACTCATGACCGTCCAAACCGATACCGTGACCCGCTCTATGGGGACACCCGGGAACCTGATAATCCGGGCCGAAGCCATAGTCGACTAAAACCTGTCTGGCTGCCGCATCCACATCCTCGCATGGAACGCCCACACCGGCCCTGGCAAAGGCCGCCGCCTTTGCCCTGGATGCCAGCTCCCATATCTCCCGCTGCCGGGGTGTGGGCTTCCCAAAGGCGATGGTTCGGCTGATATCAGAGCGATAGCCTTCTACACCGCATCCACCATCCATGAGAACGATATCGCCCTCCTTGAGGAAAATTGGTTTGCTGCTGCCATGGGGAAACGATGAAGACTCCCCGATCTGAACACCGATGCCACCCGATACACCCAGGGCGGCGTGGGCCGCAGTGGACAATTTCCGGAAATCACTTGCGTTCATGCCTTCCCAGAGCAGGGGGATAACCGCCTTGTAGGCCGCAATGGTGATGTCATTGGCGCGTTGCATCAATGCGATCTCGGCCGGTGACTTGACGACCCGGCATTCGATGGTAATGGGATCTCCGCTCACATATTCCATTTGGGGCGCTTCCTTTCGAATTCCATCGAACAGAAAGAACCGGACCCTTTCCTCCACGGCGATGCGTCCGACGCGGATGCCACGATCCCTGAATATCTGGACGACCCGCTTGTATGGACTTTCGTCTTCCTCCCATGTCCGGACATCGTTACCAAAACGGATCCGCTCCAGGGCCCGACCCTCTTCAAACTTGGGGCACACATAGGCCAGTTCCCCTTGTTGGGGAATGATCACAGCGAACATGCGCTCACTATTCCCCCACCGCACCCCTGTGAAATAGAACATGCTCGATCCACCCTCTAAGTACAATGCATCGATACGATTCTCCTTCATGAGCCGCCGCGCTTTTTCGATACGGGACCACCGCTCTTCGTCTGAGATGGGTACAACCCCATCCGTCATCGGCCGCAAATCTCCAAAGGGGTCTGAATCCTTCTGCGTACACGACGATCCTAAGACCGCTGCACCTGCGGTCCCCATTGCAGAAACCTTCAAAAAATTCCGTCTATCCAAACTCATTCTACCCCTCCACTTTTTGAAATCTCATTTCTATATTTCATTTATCCGATTACCTTCTTCCTATCTCCATGCCTGAGAATGGCATATCAGATTATCAGAAAATCAGTCAGCCGGGGATCAGGGTATCAGGATATCAGGTGAAGCAGTCTCATTGTCCCTGATTTTCTGATATACTGGTGTCCTTCCCATTGATTTCCGATCCTCTGGTACCCTTTAAATAGCACATCAGGTTATCAGCAAATCAGTTAGCGTAGATCAGGATACCAGAATATCAGAACTGGTCTTTCTCCTGATCCACTGATTCACCGATATCCTGCCCACCGATACCCTAATCTTCTGATCAGCTTCTCTCACCGATAACCGATAACCGATAACCGATTACTTTTTTTCCACCGTTCACCGTTTACCTATTTTCCACCGTTCACCGTTCACCTTTTTCCCACCGTTTACCGTTTACCGTTCACATCCTATTCCCCAACCCCTAATCCCGAATCCCCTTCTATTACCTTCTTTTCAAGCAATTCCCCCACCATCCACTACGAGATGTGTCCCTGTCACCCAACTCGACATATCACTCGCCAGAAAAAGGACCGCATTGGCCACATCCTCCACCGCACCCAGCCTGGCCAGGGGGCGATCCACCGCACAGCATCGCTTATAAGCCTCATCATAGGTCCCCCCTAATTGCTCACATTCGCTTTGCAGCATAGGTGTATCCACATCTCCGGGACACACGCAATTCACCCGGATATTGTGCTTTCCGTGATCGATGGCCATGGCGCGGGTCATGTTCAGGGTACCCCCCTTCATGGCACAATAGGATGCGGCATTCTCTCCCCCCCGCAGCGACCATCCGGACCCGGTATTGATGATACTGCCGCCCCCGGATTTAATCATGTGGGGGATCACATACTTGGACAATAGATATTGTCCTTTCAAAGAAACATCCAACGCCAGATCCCACTCATCAGGCTCGAGATCGACCACATTCTTCCGAATCGCCACACCGGCGTTGTTAAACAGAATGTCGATTCTATCGAAAGATTGGACCGTTTTGTCCACTGCAGATTTGCATTCCTCGGATTCCCTGACATCACAATGGATGTAAACGGCCGTCCCCCCCATATCTTCAATTTCACCTGCGATCATCGGGCCATTTTCATCCTGAATATCTAGGATCGCCACCTTCGCCCCGAATTCAGCCAATCGTTTTGCCGTCCCCAGACCGATGCCCGATGCCCCGCCGGAAATGACAGCTACTTTCCCTTCGAGAGAAAAGAGTTTCACGGCGTTCTCGTTGATATTCATTGCAGACCTCAATTATAATATGAAAATTTCGATTACCCTCCGGCCCAAGTTTGACTTGGGATGGAAAAAGGATGAGAAACTTAGCCATCAATATTGTTGTGCTCCAGTCACAACCTGGGACACAGGGGAGTATAGTAGAATTATAAAGAGTTCATAAAATAAATTTCATAAACAATATAAATATTTGTTCCGTTCAAAACAAGTTAATCCTACGACAGCATACCAAATGATAAATTTCTATTAAATAATTCTTTGTGTTCGCCAAAAGCGAATTTGCCTCAGGCACTATCTTGGTGACCCGGAAGTTTTTAAATTAATACTTGATTTTAATAGAATAACATTTTATCATTATTATATAAGAATGCTTTTACGATCCTGCATCCCTAACAGAACTCGGGATACCTAGGACAAAAACAATCAACAGAAAGGAGGTAAACGATGACAAAATTGGAAAAAGTAAAAGCGATTCTCAAACCCGGCGATGTGATTAACAACACGGGTGGGAAATGCATCTGGTACAAGCCATGGAATTGTATCGCGAAATGGGGAATCCAGTACTACCAAAAAAGACTCTTCGGTAAGAAATCGGATTACAAGCCGACCCATACCGTTCTCTACTTCTCTCCGGACAAAATATTGTCCACCACAACACCCAAGGTCCGCTGGGAAACATTGGAGGAGAGAATATCTGAAGGATTCACTGTGTACCGATACTCAAAAAAGGAGTACTCGGACAGACACATTGAGATCATGTTCAATGAAGCTTCAAAGTTGATCGGTCTCTCCTATGATGTCGGTGATCTGGTAGACATGATGATTTGCCAACTTTTGGGCTATGACCATGCCCGCAAAGTGCGATGGTTTGAGTTCTCAAGAAAGAAGATGGTCTGTTCGACCTCGGTTAGGGCGATCCAGGAAAAATTGCGAAAAACCCTGGAAGCAGAAGATGATTTCTCATTTCCAAGACTATTCAACAAACTGAATCCTGAAAAATGGTCGGAGAAAGACATCGCCGACTTCACAAGGACGGACGTTGAAATGACATCCCCCGCACATTACTCCAACAGTGAATGGTATGAAGGTGAATTCAGCAAGATATGCAGTTTGCAGGATTTTGAATAACCAACTGTTCCCGATAACTCGACGATCGACAATCAGGCAGATTGAATCTAATTACCTCGTTCAAGCTCACAAAATAATATCAAATGATAGATGAAATTTTATTGACTTCCTGGTCTAAAAAATGTATGTTTATTCTATACATATTAGGAGGATTAAATGAAAGCATCTATCGTTGATCTAAGGTATAAATTGAAAAATATGGAGGTCGATAAAATGCAAAAATCAATAAAAAAGAAAGTAAAAAATCATGGAATTTCGGCACGACGAACGGCCGTCTTGTGCTTAATCGCATTGATCACACTAACCCCCTTCCTACAAGCCCAAGATCTAAGAGACAACCCTCGGGTAGCCTCTGCAATACATCTCCTGGAGTTATGGGTAGACGCCCAGTTGGCCTATGAGAGGATCCCCGGGATTTCCATGGGCGTCGTCTATGATCAGGAACTCATATGGAGTCGAGGATTTGGGTGTGCCGACTTAGAGAGTAAGCACCCGGCAACACCTCAAACGATATACAGCATTTGTTCCATTTCGAAACTCTTCACGAGTCTCGGAATCCTCCAGCTTCGCGACCGTGGTCTGCTTCACCTGGACGATCCGGTTGGAAAACATCTCCCCTGGTTCAACATCCAACAACAGTACGAAGATTCACCTCCCATTACCATCGGGGGGCTCCTCACCCACTCCTCGGGCCTGCCGCGGGAATCGGATTTTCCCTATTGGACGGAAGCCGCCTTCCCCTCTCGTGAAGAGATGATCGAGCAACTCCCAAAACAGGAAACCCTCTATCCGGCTAAAACATATTTTCAGTATTCCAATCTGGGTCTTTCACTTGCCGGCGAGATTGTCGCGCAAGTCTCCGGGAAGCCTTACGACGAATTTATAAAAAAGACTATCCTCGAACCTCTGGGACTCAATGACACAAGCCCGGAAATCCCCATTGAAAAAAAAGGCGGACAGTTGGCCACGGGCTATGGATCTTTCAAGCGGGATGGCAGCCGACCGACCATGCCCTTCTATCATGTTCGTGGAATTGCACCAGCAGCCGGCTATGCATCCACAGTCGAGGATCTGGCCAAGTTTGCGTCCTGGCAATTCCGCCTGCTGGAAAATGGAGGGCGGGAAATCCTCTCTTCCAATACCCTTCGTGAGATGCACCGGGTGCACTGGCTGGACCCAGATTGGAAAACAACCTGGGGATTGGGTTTCTCGGTCTGGCGTCACGACGACAAGACCTTCGTGGGGCATGGAGGTTCCTGTCCCGGATACAGGACCCATCTCTCGCTTAGACCCCAGGAAAAATTTGCAGCAATTTTCATGACCAATGCCCAGGGTGTCAGCACCCGGATGTACACAGAACAAGCCTACGATATCCTCGCTCCTGTGATAGCAGAGGTCATGGCCTCTCCTGAGGAGGTGCAAAAATCGGATGCCAAACTGCTCCAGTACACCGGTCAATACGAACGTCCCCTGGGAGGCGAGACCGTTGTCTTGATATGGAAAGGGGAACTGGCTATGTTATCCCTGCCGACGCAAAATCCCCTCGACTCCCTCACAAAATTGAAGCATGTGAGGGATCAGATATTCAGGCGAATCAGAGATGACGAAGAATTGGGAGAGGAGATCGTGTTCGAAGTTGGGGATGACGGCAGAGTCATCCGATTGTGGCGCAACAGCAATTACGTCATTAAAGTTCGTTAAACGGCTGGATGACTCAACTGTTGATTTTCAAGATCGCAGAGCTTAGATTGAAAAGGACTGGGGCAGCTCTTTCCCAAATGTTTATGTCTGGATGAAATCCAATTATTTCAAGAAAGAGATCATAACGAATGGATACAACAAAAAATAATCATGAAAAAGCGGATGCTTTAAAAGAACAGATGGAAGAAGCTTTGCTTGAGAGCATAAAAAATTACCAAACGTTGACCGAGAATATTCCCCTGGGTATATTCAGAACCACACCCGGCCCGAAGGGCCGCTTTATCGAGGTGAATCCTGCCTTTGTGAAGATGCTGGGTTACACAGATAATGAGGAACTCCTGGCAATAGACGTTATCCTGATCTATCAAGATCCAAAAGACCGGGTTAAATTTAGCGAAAAATTATCAAGAGACGGATCCATTAAGAATGAAGAATTGAATTTGAAAAAGAAGGACGGAACCCCCATTATTGTTTCCGAATCGACCATAGCTGTACGGGATACAAAAGGAAGGATCCTTCATTTTACTGGAATTGTGAAAGATATTACTGAACGCAAGAAAGCAGAGGAAGAACTCCTTATCCAGAAAACCTACCTTGAAGAGCTTTTCAACAGCGCTCCGGAAGCCATCGTGTTGCATGACAATAACGACCTTGTCGTCAATGTGAACATTGAATTTACCCGAGTGTTTGGCTATACTCGAGAGGAAGCGATAGGAAAACCTATTAATGATCTGGTCGCACCGGAAAAATTCCGAGATGAAGCGGACCTTTTTTCCCAAAACGTTATTGGTGGAGATAGAGTAGAAGCCGAATCACAACGCAAACGTAAGGATGGGACTATCATCGATGTCTCGATTTTAGGTGCGCCTGTTGTTCACGATGGCAAGCAGAAAGGTGTTTATGCCATTTATCGAGACATCACGGACCACAAGAAGGCAGAGGAAGAACTCCTTATCCAGAAAACCTACCTTGAAGAGCTTTTCAACAGCGCCCCTGAGGCCATTGTGTTGCACGACAACAATGACCTTGTGGTCAGCGTAAATAATGAATTCATAAAGATGTTTGGCTATTCTCAAGAGGAGGCGATAGGAAAACCCCTCAATGACCTGGTCGCACCGGCAGAATTCCAGGATGAAGCCGATCTTCTTTCCCAAACCGTTATCGGTGGAGATAGGGTAGAGGTCGAAACACAACGCAAACGTAAGGATGGGACCCTCATCGATGTCTCGATTTTAGGTGCGCCCGTTGTTCACGACGGTAAACAGAAAGGTGTTTATGCCATTTATCGAGACATCACGGACCACAAGAAGGCAGAGG
>CAZYTI010000094.1:0-9629 GCA_964650065.1 uncultured bacterium | reverse complement strand
GATAGACAACAAACGCATTCTTGATCCTTTCGGTGATCCCTTCATTTTCTAAAAGTTGTTGAACTATTTTGGGGCGAAGCGTTGCAAGGTTTTCTATGATGTGATAAGCTTCGTCAAAACCTTGGCGGCTGGGAATATGGTATAACATTTATAGAGCTGCTCGCTCCGGAGAAGAAATTATGATTGAGATATTCCTTGATTATGAAAATTCTATCACTTAAATTTTGAAGTCATGTGTCCGAAATGATCTGAAGATGAACAATTGCCATGAGAAAAATCATTGAACAGAAAACGTAACAATCCACCAAATTATAAAAAGAATCGAATTGAATCAGCGGGATCCGTTCCGGAAAAAAGTGCTAGTGCCGAGCAACAGTCCATTTTCAGGAAGAAAGTCGTGATACATTATTTTGATAAAAATGGAGCCCTGCGGACGGGTACGATCATTCGTCGGATAAAGAAAGGGAAGCATGCCGGCGCTTATGTTGTTGAAGATTCAAAAGGAAACAAAGTGATCCCCAGGAAGATACGGAATATTGAGAATGAATGAAAGAGGCCCGGTCATTGCCGGGCCATTATAATTTATAAATGTGTCAGGATCTGATTCATTTTACCATAAGACGTTGACATCCGAATATTGAGAAATCAAACTATCTTTAGAAATGATTGTTGCATTATTAATCAAGGCAGTTGCTATGATAATACGATCAACTGGATCATTATGAATCTGAGGTAATAATGCAGATTTGATTAAAATTTCTGAGTTTATCGAGATTTCCTCAATTCCATGAAGTGTTGTTGCCTTTTGAAACCATATTTCAGGTGAAAGAGGGAGTATCAATTGGCTCTTTTGGTGTTTTATGGCGATCTCAAAAGCCGTGATTGATGAGACATATAAACTGCCAGCATTTGAATCTATTGTACTGATTACTTTTTTAGACAATTTCGAGTGATCAGATGCCAACCAGAGCAAAATGTGCGTATACTGTAGAAACATGGTTGATCCTATTTAATTTTGAGCTCAGCTACCTGGATTCTTCAGGCCATTCATCATCACTCAATGGCTTCACAGGATCTTCATTGTATTGTACACCCAACAATTCTTGATGTCGTTTGAGTGGATCTGGTTTGGAGGGAATAGGAGAAAGAATGGCTATTGGCTTACCGTAGCGACATATTTTTATATGTACATGTTCACTTTCAACCTTGGCTAACAAGGCTGAAAGTTTTGTTTTTGCTTCATATGTGTTGATTTGTAGCATTTATAATTCCCTTCCATTTTGCCAGGCTTAGTTTAATAAATTTTTTTGTAAAAATAAAGCATAAAACCGATGAAACTTTTATTTTCTTAAACCGTAACCTTATTTGTATCCATTTTTCATACAAATGACGGGAGAAACATCGAGATGATACTGCTATCCAGATCGGAAGAGATCGTGCTGGTCGCGATTTGGAAACTCAGGGAGAATGCTTATGGCGTGACCATAAGGGAACAGGTTTCCAAAGATACGGGCCATGAATGGTCTTTTGGTGCCATATATAAACCCTTGAAACAGTTAACGCATAAACATTACGTGGAGAAACAGAGGAGCGATTCGTCCCATGACAGGGGGGGGCGGAGTAAGTTTCTCTATACTCTGACCCGGGATGGAACGGAAGCCCTCAAAGAGATACGGAGGATCATGGATTCAGTCTGGGATACCGATTCTCCTCCTGTTTTTAATTGATAGGGGAATTAGTTGAAGAAGACCAAATCACCATTGTTGGGACGATTCCTGCTATGGCTTGCCCTCGATGAAGAGGACTTCACAGAGCTGGTCGGCGATTTCGATGAAGCCTATATGGATAAAAAGCGGTCTGGAAGACGATTTCAGGCATTGTTGTGGTATTGGAAAATGCTTCTCAAATCGATGCCATCCATCCTGATGACGAATATATTTTGGAGGTTCACCATGTTTCGAAATTATGTCAAGGTTGCTGTTCGAATTATTTGGAGACAGAAGGGATATGCCTTCATCAATATCTCCGGTCTTGCCCTGGGGATGGCGTGTTGTCTATTAATCATGCTCTGGGTCTTCGACGAATTAGGCTTTGACCGGTTCCATGAAAATGCTCAAACGCTCTATGAGGTGGAACAAGACTTTTTCTACTCGGGTGAACCCTACCGCGTCTATGTCACACCTTATCCCATGGGCCCTGCCCTCAAGGAAGAGATTCCGGAAATTGTTGAACAGACCAGAAACAGACGGTTGGGCAATGTGCTCGTCAATTCCGGAGAAAAGTCTTTTTTTGAAAATGATGTAAGGGCGGTGGATCCTTCATTCCTCCGGATGTTTACATTTCCCCTCATATTGGGGAATCACGAAACGGCTCTTAATGAACCTCATTCGCTGGTTGTTTCGGAATCAATCGCGGAAAAATATTTTGGAAGGGAAGATCCCATCGGAAAGATCGTGACCATCAACCGCGATTATGCTTTCACGGTCATGGGTGTCTTCAAGGACGTGCCCACCAATTCGTCCCTTCAATTTGATATACTCGTGAACTTTGAAATCACCAAAGAGATGGGTCAGTACCGGGATAGCTGGAGCGGCAATTCCATTATAACGCTTGTTCAGCTTCAGGAGAACGCCTCGATACCGGAAGTCAACCGAAAAATGACCGCGGTTCGTCACAGGAACGTTGCAGAATCCATAAGTGATCCCGAAGCTTTGAAGGACTTCAATGAAGGCCAAAGGACGCAAGTCAAGGTCGTACCCCTGACCGATGTCCACCTGCGCCGGTATGCCGAATCTCACGTCACTTCGGGTGCCGTCATCTATGTTTACGTATTCAGCATCATCGCCCTGGTGGTTCTCCTCATCGCCTGTATCAATTTCACGAACCTGTCCACGGCCCGGTCGGCGGGCAGAGCCAAGGAGGTCGGTCTGCGAAAGGTGGTTGGCGCCGTGAGGACGGGTCTCATCAGGCAATTCTACAGTGAATCCATCCTGCAGACCTGCCTCGCTCTGATAATCGCAGGGCTTCTAACGGCTTCGGTACTACCGTATTTTAATACCCTGATCGAGAAAAATTTTACACTATCAGACCTTCTGGAAATGCGGTTCATCGTCGGCATGTTGGCCATCGCCATGATCACGGGACTTCTTGCCGGGAGTTATCCGGCGCTCTTCCTTTCGGCGTTCCGACCCGTCAAAGTCTTGAAGGGAGCATTAACCGGAGGATCCAAAAGTGCCCGATTGCGAAAGATCCTGGTTATCATTCAGTTCACCCTTTCCATTTTCCTCATCATCGGTACGGGTATTGTGTATCAACAATTACGATACATGCGGAACATGAAGCTCGGATACGATAAAGATCGTGTGATCTACATCCCCCTCCGGGGTGATACGGTCGCAGCGTACGACGTGCTGAAAGAAGAATTGAAAAATAAACCGGACATCGTGAACGTATCGGGGAGCTGGCAGTGGCCGGCTTCCACGTTTGCCAATTCCGGAGGTGCAGACTGGGAAGGTAAAGATCCTGAATTCGCCCTGGTCGTAGGCTTCAATTGGGTCGATTTTGATTATGTAGAGACCATGAAAATTGAGCTGGCAGAAGGAAGATCCTTCTCCAAAAGGTTCTCAACAGATACTTCCGGTGCGTTCCTCATCAACGAGGCCTTTCAGAGTATCATGGGCAAAGTGTCGGCCGTAAACGAGCGGTTGAATTTCTGGGGTATGGATGGAAAAATCATCGGTGTCATGAAAGATTACCACTTTCGGTCACTGCATAACGAAATTGAACCCCTGGCCATTAGTGTGAATACGGACGTCATCAGATACGGGATCATCCGTCTGGCTTCCGGAGACATCTCATCGAGTGTTCAAACCGTTCAGACCACATGGGAAAGGGTCATGCCGAATTATCCCTTTGAATATGACTTCCTGGATGAAGCCGTAGAAAGTCAGTACGATGACGAGGAAACGATTCAAGCGCTCCTTGAACTCTTTACCATTCTGGCCGTTCTCATCGCCTGCCTCGGCCTCTTTGGCCTGGCTTCCTTTACTGCCGAGCAGCGCGCAAAGGAAATCGGTATCCGTAAGGTTCTGGGTGCATCCATTCCCGGTATTATGTTCTTACTCTCCAGGGAATTTACAAAATGGGTCCTCATCTCTAATATCGTGGCCTGGCCCATGGCCTACTATTTTCTGAATAACTGGTTACAGAATTTTGCCTACCGGATGAATCCGGGATTGGGCATTTTTGTATTTTCCGGTCTAATGGCATTTGGTGTTGCCCTTGTAACGGTGAGCTACCAGTCCATTAAAATAGCCAAAACCAATCCGGCAGATACATTGCACGCTGAATAACATAAATATTAATATTGCAACATTCAGGATTCCGCACAAGTTGTCGCCTGCGTGGTGGGATGCATTCTAAACGAATAGGTCTTCGAACTGACTCCCAACCCGGTAATCACCCCGAGTCAAAATATTTTTCTTGATTTTTTGAGTATCAACCCTATATTATTTTATGGTATTTCACAATACGAAACCGGAGTTCGTGTCCAAAATTTCATGAAAAAAGAGAAAAAGATATGAAACCACACCTGCCTGCCGCCCGTCTGCCTCATTCCTGCCGTAGGTACTCCGGGCGGCAGGCAGGGAGTCCACAGAGGGGAGATTAGATTTTATTATGTAACATAAATAATATTATTCATTTCTCTGTGCCCTCTGTGGTTAATTTTTCAAAATACGAAACCGGATATAAGGAGAAACCGGATGACCTGGGAACAGAGGTGGCATCCCCTGCGGGAAGAGTGGATTATCATCGCCGCACACAGACAGGACCGTCCCTGGGTTGGTGAACAGGTGAACGGCGTTGAACATGGTATCCCGGAATACGATCCGGACTGCACCCTCTGTCCGGGTAACCATCGTATCAGCAATAAACGGAATCCGGAATATACCCAAACCTTTGTTTTTGACAATGACCATCCTTGTGTCAGTTTTAAGGCACCGAGTGAATTAGAACTTTCCATCGGGCCCTATCGAAATAGGCCTGCACGGGGGATTGCCCGCGTCTTATGTTACACACCGACACACAACTTGACCCTGGCTGAACTCGGGATAGATGAAATGGTGACTCTTCTCGGCGCCTGGCAGGAGCAGTATATGGAGCTGGGGAATCATCCGGAGATCAATCATGTCCTCATATTTGAGAATAAGGGAGACGTGGTGGGCGTCTCGAATCCGCATCCACATTGTCAAATATATGCCACCAATTTTATTTATAAATATATCGAAACCGAATCGAGGGTGAGTCAAGCATATTATACCGAGAAAAACAGAATACTCTTTCAGGACATCATTGCCGCAGAACAACAGGGTGGACGGAGGATCATTTCTGAAAATGACTCGGCCATTGGATTTGTTCCGTATTTTGCCCGCTACGCCTATGAAGTTTATGTGGCACCCAAAACCACGGTCCAAAGTCTTGGAGAATTATCCGAGAGAGAAAGAATCGATTTTGCAAGAGTCTTAAAAACGATTCTGGTCAAATATGACAACTTGTGGCAGATGCCTTTTCCCTATGTCATGGTATTACATCAGGCACCCACGGACGGCGGAGAATACTCAGGTTTTCATTTTCATATCGAGTTTCATCCGCCCCTGCGGATGCCCAATCTGTTGAAATATCTGGCGGGGCCGGAGATTGGTGGTGGTAACTTCTTAAGCGATACTTCTCCGGAAGAAAAAGCTGCAGAGCTACGAAACCAACCCGATAAACATTATCGGATTTCACAATGATGACACTGGATTCGCTGCTGCCATCGATAAAGAAGATTCATCGAAGAATCTGTCATGAGGTGGTAAACAAATGCGAACATGCTGTTCAGTCCTTCACGGGCCAGGTCCATTGCCCATGGCTTTGCTATGACATCCCGATTTTTCCCGGGTGCCAGGGAAATTCTCGCAGAGATCGAAGAAGAGATCGTTCGCGCCGCTTTGGGACCCGCCTATCCTGGTAAAGACCATTGTTGTGACTGATGAAAAGGGTGATCTGCTTCGAACGAATCTATCCGTGCATGGGAATGTCTCATGGATCGGTTATGGCTATCCCCACATTCGGAATCAGATTGAACCGTTGATTCAATCTGCCCTCGCGAAAAGAAAACTGTTATGATATGATTAAAGCAATCGTCATATTCATCATATAAAAATTGTGGAGAATCGATTTGTACCGGATTATCGAAGGATCGACTCAGTACCTGAAGGATGTGGACGATTTCATTGAAACGCTAAATCATTTAGATGGACATCCGGAATTGTGTGTACGAAATCTCTTCGATGCCCAAGAGCCCTTGATAGTGACCCGAGCTCCAGGACGATTGGATGTCATGGGCGGCATCGCCGATTATTCGGGATCTCTGGTGCTTCAGCTGCCCATTGGAGAGGCCACACTTGTGGCTCTGCAGCGTGCATCGGATCGTATGATACGATTGGTCAGCCTTCATTCTGATGATCAACGGCCTTTGCGAACATTCGAGATGTCGTTGGATGACCTGGAAAACCAGGGATATCCTTTGGATTACAATGCAGCAAAGCAATTTTTTAGGCGAAATCCCTCCGACCAGTGGGCGGGTTATGTAGCCGGTGCTTTTCTTGTTTTAATGCGTGAAAAACAACAAATATTTCCCCATGGAGCCCAAATATTCATTCACTCTGATGTTCCCGAAGGCAAGGGGGTGAGTTCCTCAGCGGCTCTTGAAGTGGCCTCCATGCAGGCTGTGATGTCGGCTTTTGACATAAAATGTGATCCAAGAGAGACGGCGCTGCTTTGTCAGAAGGTCGAAAACCTCATCGTGGGCGCACCCTGCGGGGTGATGGACCAGATGACCTCCGTTTGTGGTGAAAAAAATAAATTGCTTTCCCTCTTGTGTCAGCCTGCGGAGCTGCGGGGATTTGCGCCCATTCCGGAAGAAATCTCCTTCTGGGGAATCGATTCGGGGATTCGGCATTCCGTTTCCGGGGCCGATTATGGCTCTGTGCGCACCGGGGCTTTCATGGGTTATCGTATGATTGCAGAATCAGCGGGTCTGAAGGTCGAGCAGAAAGGGCCTGATTTCGTTTCCATCGTTGATCCGGTTTGGAACGGATACCTGGCAAATGTGACTCCGTCCGAATTTGAAACGCAGTATGCATCACACATTCCGGAAGATATGCAGGGTGCCTCATTCATATCTCAATTCAAAAATATCACAGACCCGGTCACCCGGATCGAGCCGGAGCGAACCTATGCTGTTCGCGTACCCACGGCGCATCCCATCAATGAGCACACCCGGGTACGGCAGTTTTCCGAACTTCTTGCCCGGAACGTGTCCGAATCGCAGCTGTCTCTCCTTGGCAAATTCATGGTTCAGTCCCATGCATCCTACTCGGCCTGCGGATTGGGCTCGAGAGGGACCGACCGGTTGGTGGAACTGGTCATGACACAGGGTAAAAACCAGGGATTGTACGGAGCCAAAATTACGGGCGGTGGCAGTGGCGGAACAGTGGTTGCGATGGGACGCTTCTCTTCGGGTCCGGTTGTGGATGCCATTGCCGAGCAGTATGCCGGGGAGACCGGTCACGCTCCTGTCATATTCAGAGGCTCATCCAATGGATCCCATTCTTTTGGTATGATTAGACTCGAACCGGTCAAACAGTAGGAGTAGTGTCAAAAGTTTTATGAAAAAAGAGAGAAAGACATAAAACCACAGAGGTCACAGAGAGAAATTTTGTGTACTAATAATGAATATCCTCATTAATAATATTAATAATTTCTCTGTGTACTCCGCCTGCGGCAGGCAGGTGTGGTTTATTATTGACAATAGCTAATTCTATGAGAGGGATTTTGATATGCTATTCTACAATCAGAAGTTAATGTGTTGTATAATATTTACCATCATCCTGTTTTTTGTATCTATCCGGGGATCGTCAGCAGTCTATTCTCAAGAGAAAGTGGATATGAGAGATCAAACTTCCACGGGGTTCTTCGATAAATACGATTTCCTTCTGAATAATCCCGACATCGCAACGGCCATGGTTTGGGAGGATGAATCGGGAGCACAGGATTACACTCAATGGCCGGCCGATAAAAAAACAATGCTTAGAGACCTGCTCAACGGTTTGGAAGCCGGAGCACCGTTTCCCATGGGCCAGCCCCCGGTACTCACGGAGGATACCTATTTTGGCAGGGATGATGCTTGGTTGATTTACCTGACCCATGTGGCGCATACTCTGTGGTTGGAGGCCAATGGCCTCGTATCTTGGCGCATCGTGGATTATACGGTGGAGCAGTTGCGACTTTTGCTGGACGGTCGCCTTTTGATCAAATATGCGGGATCCAATCAATACTGTTTTGATGCCTACAATGGTTTGGGTCGGGTGACGGATTGGAACATCCGGTTCAGTTACGACTTCATGATTGCCCACGATTTTATTAAAATCGATCCGTTGGCCACGGTGTGTGCCTTCGCATTCTGGTGTAGAACCTATGTGTTGCATATCGCCGGTTCTCAGAGCAATCCGGACGGGTATGAAACCCTCTATGGATATCGGGGATTCCCTTTGGTCGATCGCATATTGGATCCCCTTCCGGAAACCTACGGTCATATTTCTGCCGGCTGTTGGGGGACCACCGGATTGTTCTCTGCTGTCATGCGCAGTGTCAATATCCCGGTTGCCCACGGTTATAGTATTTTTTCAACTCCGGGCGGAGGACCGGGTGCCCACAGCCGGATCGAGCTGCCCACGCTGAATATCGGGCTTTGTCACAGTGATGATTTATACAATACCACCTGCAGGACCACCGGCTCGGTTGTGCCCACCGAAAGACTCTTTCCCGCCCTGGACTGGCTGGAAGCGAATATCTCGAATCCAACCGACCTGGACACGGGGGACAGCTATACAAACAACAAATACGACCAGGCCATGTACAATGCAGGTAAACATCTGAGGAGCCTGGCCGCCGAATATTTGACAGACTACCTGCTTAACCAACGCGCTCAGGATGCCCAAGAGTCTGACCCGCCGACAGCATTGGAAAATGCCCTCATCGGCCCGTCGGTGGGCGGCGGTGTCGTTGAATTCGCCAAACCTTATTTTTCGGATACGGAACGACAGGAAATCATCCACCGGATCGACGATGAGTTGAAAACACTTGGGAACGGAAGTTGGGAAGTGGGCAAGCAAATCGTCATCGCCCGGTACACTCCTCCTTATCATAAAGATATCTGGGTGCCCGTGGAACCGCTTCGACAGGCCTATCGTCCAGAGTCTATCCGTCTCTTCCAGAACTATCCCAATCCTTTCAATCCGACGACGACCATTCCTTATCGGTTAGAAAGAGCCGATGTGGTTGAAGTGACTATTTTCAACGGGCTCGGTCAGAAGATCAGGACATGGTCCCACGGATTTCAAGCGGCCGGTAACCACTTCATTATATGGGACGGGAAGGATGATTCGGGCGAACGCGTAGGGAGCGGCCATTATATTTACCAACTGAAAACAGTTGGATTTAGCCTGAGTCGTAGAATGTTGTTTCTTAAGTGTATATACGAAATGAACTTTGGAAAAAAAACATCATTTAGGGGTAACAACTTT
>CAZYTI010000093.1:0-9644 GCA_964650065.1 uncultured bacterium | reverse complement strand
AATTGATTAAGGACGTTTGGGAGAAGCACCGGTTGGCGGGTTTGTTTGATCTTGATTATGAGTTCTTGGATGAAACAATCAGCAATTTATATTCATCCGAGTACAATATCAGCAAAGTGTTCCGGATATTCACCTTTCTTGCTGTAGTTATCTCATGTCTCGGTCTTTTAGGTCTGGCTTCTTTTATGGCGGAACAGCGTACAAAAGAGATCGGTATCCGAAAAACCTTAGGAGCACCACTTTCACACATTATCTTATTGCTTTCAAAAGAATTTGTTAAGTGGGTGCTTCTCGCAAATCTAATTGCCATACCGGTAGCATATTTCTCAATGAATAAATGGCTCGATAATTTTGTGTATCATACGGAAATCGGACCAAGGATATTTATATTGACCGCCATTATCGCATTGGTGATCGTTTTATTTTCTGCTGGCTATCAGACTTTCAAAGCCGCCCGGGCCAATCCGGTGGATTCGTTGAGATATGAGTAGATTAACAATGTCACGATTCCGAAATGGCTTCGTGTTCATTTCCGTAAGTTATAAAGCCATTTGAGCCACTCAGGCCCATCCAGGTGAAGCGCCATCCGGTCATACTCCCTATGCCACATCAGTAACCTTTTCATGAATCAGACGTCTATTTGAGTAAATGGTCCTTTCTCACGAAGGCATCGTCAATCAGAATGAACATGGTAGTGTTAAAAGTTTTCGAAAAAAGGGCGAAAGACATGAAACCACAGAGAACACAGAGGGGATAGAGAATTAAGGCCGTGTAATTTTTAATAATATTATTTTTTTCTCTGTGGACTCTGTGGTTAGTTTTTGACAATACAATGAACATGAAAAGGAAAGAGCGATGATAAGAAATTATTTGAAAATCGCGCTTCGAACAATTTTTAAACAAAAAATTTATTCATTTATCAATATTTCGGGACTGGCATTGGGGATGGCATGCTGTATACTTATTCTTGCATATGTCGTTGATGAGCTCTCTTTTGACAAGTTTCATGAAAACGCGGAGAATATCTATCGGGTGGCGACAATTGGAAAAATAGCAGGCAGAACCATCGAAGTGGCCACATGTCCCGCGCCGATGGCATCGGCGATGGTCGAAGATTTTCCGGAAGTGCTCAATAGTGTGAGATTCAGAGGTGCTGGTAACACCCTGTTCAGCTATGGGGAGAGGAAATTTTTTGAATCGGGACTGCTTTATACAGATAATACTATTTTTGAACTCTTTTCATTTAATCTGGCGCTTGGAGATCCTGAATCCGCTCTTGAAGCGCCCTATACGATTGTGATCACACAGGAAATGGCCCAAAAGTATTTTGATGGAGAAGATCCGGTGGGAAAGATCCTGAGAATGAATAACAACGAGGATTTTATCGTCACTGGTATCATCGAAAAGCCGCCTTCGAATTCTCATATACCATTCAATATGCTGGCTTCCTTTGAGACATTGTATAAAAGGAGGGCCGAAGATATGGTCTGGTACAACTGGAATTACCAGACCTATATAGAGCTTCAAGAGGGTGTCGATTGGAAGGGATTCGAGAAGAAGTTTATTGGTTTTAATGAAAAATACATCGGTGGTTTTGTGAAATCCATTGGTGGAGAAATATCCAATTTTCTGCAGCCGTTGACATCCATCCATCTTTATTCAAATATGGAAAATGAACTGAGTGCAAACAGTGATATCCGGTACGTTTACGCTTTTACGGCCATTGCTGTTTTTATCTTGCTCATCGCCTGTATCAATTTTATGAACCTCTCAACGGCACGTTCTGCGAGCAGGGCAAAGGAAGTCGGTCTGCGAAAGGTCGTCGGGGCAGAAAGGTCCATGTTGATCAAGCAGTTTTTGGGTGAATCGCTTTTGATGGCCGTTATATCCGTCCTATTTTCACTATTGATCGTTCGCATTGCTTCTCCTCATTTTAATAACCTGGCCGGACGGGAAATCAATGTAAACGTCATTACGTCTCCATGGATGGGTATGGGATTATTGGGTGTTGTTCTTTTTGTCGGCTTCATTGCAGGGAGTTATCCCGCTTTCTTCCTTTCGGGATTCAGACCCGTTAGCGTGCTGAAAGGTCAAATAAAAAAAGGTGCAAGAAATTCCCGGCTCCGAAGCATCCTCGTTATATTTCAGTTTGCCATATCCATCACGCTGATCATAGGAACGAGTATTGTTTTCAATCAATTGAATTTTATGCGAAACAAGCGCCTGGGATTTAATAAAGAACAGCAGATGATCATTCCCATTAGAGATGCGGAAACGAGTCGGAAAGCGGAACTTATCAAGACAGAATTATTTGGTATTGAAGGTGTTGAAAGTGTCTGCGGTTCAATGAAGGTCCCGGGAGAAGAATCTTTTAGTACCAGTGTTTATTTTCCCGAAGGTTTTGCCAGCGATCAGAGTGTTTTAATAGAGAGTTTTTCTATTGACGATGATTTTGTGGAAACATATGATATTGAACTCGTGGAAGGGAGAAACTTCTCGAAGGAAATGTCGACCGATCGGGAAGATGGTATTCTGATCAATGAAACGGCCGTAAAGCGGTTGGGGTGGGAAAGCGGTGTGGGTAAAAAAATATATCAAAGCGAAGACATCGAAGATCCCTCGGCTCGCAGACCACTGACTGTGATTGGGGTGATTAAAGATATACACCACAGGTCCGTTCATCATGTGGTTGAGCCGAACTTAATCCGGTTTCAACCGGATTTTGCGAGAAGAATCACGGTGAAGTTAAATGCAGAATCTGTCTCCCCAACCATGAAGCGGATTGAAGAAAAGTGGAATACTATCGCGCCCAACCATCCGTTTGATTATTTTTTCCTCGATGATTATTATGACGGCCTTTATAGAAGCGAAGTGAGGCTCGGGAATATCTTCCAAACATTTACTCTCTTTGCCATTATCATCGGCTGCCTGGGGCTTTTCGGCCTGGCTTCATTTGCTGCGGAACAGCGTACAAAAGAGATCGGTATCCGAAAGGTGCTTGGATCGTCGGTTGGCTCCATAGTTTTCCTACTATGCAAAGAATTTGTATTGCTTGTCGTGATAGCGAATGTATTTGCATGGCCGATTGCGCATCTGACGATGAAAAAATGGCTGCAGTCTTTTCCCTATCAGGCAAACATTCATGTGACGACATTTATTCTGGCCGGAGTATTGGCCATGATCATTGCGTTGCTGACAGTCAGCTATCGGGCAGTTCATGCGGCGGGAATAAATCCTGTTGAGGCATTGAAATATGAATGAGTTGACTCTAAAAAGCTTTTTACCACTGATTTCACAGATTAACACAGATTGTTTTAATTGAAGAAATCCTTTTATTCCTGCCGTTTTACATGGACATGCACCGAATCCACAGATACGGCTGCAAAGATACCTAATCCGCCATCCAAGTGGTATACCGGTTGTTCAAACTCGCTGGACTGGGGCATATAAACCACCGAGGAAGCGGCCAGATCCCATAGATTTTCATCGATGGCATAACATTTAATGGTGTAGTCCCCATAGAAACAGAATGCAAACCATGATACTTCGGTAAATGTTTCGTGGACACTCACCGGAAAATCAGACACCGGGGGAAATGCCCGAAGGGTATCGTTGTCGTAATTTTCCAGTCGATGCTCGGTCATTTGATCCAGACCCCAGTCAATCAAATCGGAGTGAGAATGGGCGATGACCGAAATTTCATAGGCCGCGGTGTAATCTGTCGCATTCCAGGTCAAATGAAACCGGGTCGATATTTCCGGATCGGGATAAGGGTAATAGGTGGTATCGGTATTTAAACTCTGGATGCGTATTTGATCGGGTGCGGTGGTAGAAGCACGTATCGTTTTATCCTCTATATAAACCGATAGATGATATTCCTTACCCGGTGTCACGGTCAGGACGTCCCTGGGTAAATAGTATGCCCCTGGTCTATTTTGATACTCCAACAGCCGATAGGATATGTTGTCCACCGAGAGTAGTACGGAATCTGCGGATAGAGCCGCAGCGTTGTATGCATGCTCCTTATCCATGCTCAAATATTTACTGAGAAAAATGTTATCTACACCCAGTCCTACGATCAGGTACCCATTGACGATGAATGCTTCTTCAAATTCAGGAGATGTGGACCCTGGCGTGCACTGGTTCATGAAGAAGATGGTCAATATACTCAATACGGTCAAGAATGAAATAGATTGTTTATGCATTTTCTTACCCTTAAAAATAAAATTCAAATCCGAAGGTGGGTACGATGGGAAGCATCCGTATTTCTGATGTTTCGGGAGGGCGCATTTCCGGATCCACATGTCTAAACCAGAGGTTCCTTCGGTTATATACATTATAAACTTGAAAATAGAAAGCCCACTGCTTGAGCACTTTTTTTCGAATGTCGCTGTCATATCGAATGCCCAGATCCATTCTGTGATACGGTGGCAGTCGGGAAACGTTTCTTTCCTCCCCGATCACCAGGGAAACGCTTCGGTCCGGCATGAGGAGTTGGTAGTGGGATACCGGTTGGGTATAGGCCTGCCCGGTACCGTATGTCCAGCCAAAATTGGCAGTCCATCGATCTGTAAGCTGATAGGTGGCGATGGCATGGAAGAGATGTCGGCGGTCATATTTGGGATAAAATGGCTTTCCGTCGTTCAGTTCAGGGAATTTACGTTTCGTCCAACCCAGAGAATAACTCAACCAACCCGCGAGTCGGCCGACGTTTTTTTCCAGATAGAAATCCGCCCCATAGGCATTCCCTTTTCCCTGATAGAAAAAATCTTTTCCCTGGGGGATCTTATTGGCATTGGGATTAAATTCATAGACATGGGGTATGTTTTTATAATAGATTTCCCAATCAAACCGGATATCAAAAGGCAGTCGTGTCTCGATTCCTGCTATATAGTGAAGGGCCTCGCCGGGTCGATAACTGTTATCACAGGGGAACCAGATATCCATGAAAGAGAAATCGGCATTTCCAAAAGGCACGATGGTAATGTACTGAAGATATCTCCCCCACGAACTCTTGAGGGTCGTATTTTCTGACAGGCGGTAGGAGAAGGAGAGGCGAGGTTCAAACTCCAGACTATTCTTACCCCTGTATTCTACCCGGTCAAAGGTATTGACAAATTCTCGAGGCTGGTATAGATTGAGACGGAGGCCTGCTTGTATGTTGAAGACCGGCGATACCGTCCAGTTGTCTTGTAGATACAGACTATATTGGTTGCTGTTACTTCTGAAGATCATTTCTGTTAAGTTGAATTCCTGGGAATATTGAGAATTCAGTCGCTTAAAGATAAAGCCTGCTTTAACGATATGGGTCCTGCTGGGGAAATATTCTACGTCGGATTTGATGGTGATATCGTCAACCGTATTTTCAAAGAGAAATGTCGCGATGGCGTCATCCTCTTCCAGAGAGATGTTATACCTACTGTACGTTGTATATAAATTGAAAAACATGTTTTCGTTGAATATGTGTGTCCATTTCCCGGTTACGGCTTGATTTCCCCATTGAAAGGTCATGTCCATAGGATCTACGGCGTAATTCATGTTATCCCGCCCTCTGTACACCGTGAAGGCCAGTTTATTATGGTGCCCGAGATCCTGATAGAGTTTGAAATGGGTGTCATAAAAATAATAATCGGGTATTGTTTCCAATGTTTCCTTGGTTTCGCCTGAGGTGATCTTCTCGGCTGTGTTGATGATGTAATCGATGTAGGTTCTTCGCCCTGAGAAAAACCAGGATCCTTTCCCAATAGGGCCTTGAAGTGCAGTTTTTGCACTGATGAGACCGATACTGGTTTTTCCTTCAAATTGTTTCTGATTCCCGTCTTTATTTGTAATATCCAGGACCGAAGACATCCTCCCGCCGTACTGGGCCGGAAAGCCACCCCGGAGTAGATCGACTTGTTTTACGGCATCCACATCGAAGGTGCTAAAAATACCGAAGAGATGATTGACATTGTAGACTTCTGTCCCGTCCAATAGGATTAAATTTTGATCGGGTGTTCCTCCACGGATATAGAGTCCGCTGGAGAATTCTGAGAGGGTCAAGACACCGGGCAAAGTTTGCAGCACGCGCATCAGGTCCGGTTCGGCCATCTGTGGTGCCGATTGGAGTTTTCGGGGTGTGATCTTTACGAGGCTGGTTTTGACTTCTTTTCTGGAAGTTTTTTCCGCAGTGACGGTGACCTGTTGTCCCTGAATGACTTCCGATTTCAGTTGAATATTGAGTACCTTCGATTCGTTGGGCACCAGGGACAAGGGGATTTCTTGTTCTTGATAACCAATGCAGGAAGCGACCAGGATCAGTTGCCCGGTGGGAGCGTTGTTGATGATGTAATACCCACTCTTATTGGTAGTTGTCCCCAGATAGGTGTCTTTTATGAAGACATTGACGGCGATTAATGATTCACCGTTGGATTCGTCTTTGATGAAGCCACTGATCGTTTGGCTGATGGGTGTTGGGAATGCATGATTCGACCAGAGAAACAACACGATAAAAAAACAGAGTTTTTTGTGAAATTGGGTTCCCATCCCGAATCTTCGGGATGGCAATGAAGATTGGTCTTGAAACTCTGTTTCTCCTTTTAAACGGATAATAATCATGTGCCCACTTTAACTACTTCAGGGTTGGATATATTAATGATTTATTTAGGTATTGTCAACGACATTCTTCAACTACTGTCCCACATCACTCGTTTCGAAGAGGATCGAACCGAATGTGACAATAAGGATACAGGCCAATGAGAGCAGGCTCAGATCCAATACCAGGGGAAAAGTCGATACGCCCACCAGAGCTCCCCTGAGTCCGTCTATACCATAGGTGAGCGGATTGATGTAAACGAAAGGTTTTAATATTTTAGGGAGGCCCTGGATGGGATAGAGGGCACCCGACAAGAAAAAAATGGGAAAGATGACAAAGTTCATGATCAGTTGGAATCCATGCATGTCCTTCATCCTGGAAGCAAAGATGAGTCCCAATCCAATGAATGTGAATGAGATGAGTATCATAAATACAATGGCAATGAGGAGTCCCGGAAGGCTTTGAAACCGAAAGCCAAAAAACATACTCAAAAACAGGATCATGAAACTCTGGATCAGAGCCACCGTGGAACTGCCCGCAATGCGGCCCAGGACAATGGATAGACGGGGAACGGGTGTGACCATGATTTCCTTGAGAAATCCGAATTCCTTATCCCAGAGGACCTGAAGTCCTCCAAAGATACTTCTAAACAGCAGGGACATTCCGGTGACACCGGGTATCAGGAATGTGATATAGTTCACACCGGCCGGTAAGTCCGGGAGTGTGGCTCGCCGGAATCCGGTTCCCAGGAATAACAGAAAGAAGAGAGGCATGATCAGGGTTCCGATGATCCTGCTTTTTGCCCTCCAGTTCCGTTTGATTTCTCGTAACCACATGACATAAATGGCTTGTGTGTGGATCAGTTTCATATTGTCATTATCCTCTTCGAGGTTGTTATCAATGATTTAATTATCAATTGCCAATTGTCAATTGACAATTTAACAAACATAAGATACAATGCAAATTACCATCTTTTCTCCCGTACACTCACGTCCCTTTCCCGAATTGTCGTACCGGTGTACCGTAAAAAGACGTCTTCGAGGCTGGGTTTGTGGAGTTCCACACTATTCACGTTTATCTGATTGGATTGAGCGAACTCCATCAAGCGGGGGATTTTGGTTTCCCCGTTTTTTACACAGACATCGACTCTATTACCGTGTGGAACGATATCCTGAACAAAATCGAGTTTTTCAAAGGATTTCCAATCTCCGGATACCAGTTCCAGGGTGATGACATCTGCACCAATAATGTTCTTCAAGTTTTTAGGTGAATCCATGGCAACGATTTTTCCCTGGTCCATAATGCCCACTCTCCGGCAGAGGGCATCGGCCTCTTCCATATAATGGGTTGTTAAGAGGACGGTCATATTCTTTGTTTTGCTCAACCTGCGTATGTAATCCCATATTTTACGCCTTGTCTGGGCATCCAGGCCTCGGGTGGGTTCATCTAAAAATAAAACTTTCGGAGCGTGCATCAATCCTCTGGCAATTTCCAGCCGTCTTTGCATGCCTCCGGAATATTTCTCCACGAGTTCATTGGCCCTGTCGGTCAATTCCACCATTTCCAGTACTTCTTTCATTTTTTGCTGACGCTCCATCCTCTTCATGCGATACATTCTCGCATGGAAATCGAGATTTTCACGACCCGTCAACTGTTTATCCAACGCGGGTTCCTGGAAGACGATACCAATATGCTCCCGGACCTGGTTTTTACTTTTCGAAATATCCAAACCGGCAACAGAGGCATAGCCCGATGTCTGGGGGAGCAATGTCGTAAGCATGCGAATGGTGGTTGTTTTTCCTGCACCATTGGGACCCAGCAGTCCGAATAGTTCCCCTTCTTCGACATCAAAGGAGATGCCATCAACAGCGGTGTTTTGTTTGAATTTTTTGACGAGATCCTTCACAATAATGATGTTCATCGGATGTCCTTTATTATTTATATTTTCGGTGTTAATATTAATGTTCTTTCCCGGTTTTGTCAAGATGTTTCTTTGACGAGGGATGAGTTGGATATCGATATCGAACTGTGTGGACTCGACGGTTCGCCGACCAAAGTGCACAAAGTGGATTCGGTGGTCCTGGGTAGCGGGGATCATGTTCGGATCAAACCGACCAAAGAAGAAATCCGGACACTGGTCGATAAACTCATCGAAGATCGTATCTTTGGATAGACAGTTATGAAGAATCAGAAGAAGCCTGAAGTTTGGATTTTTGTCGAGCAAAATGACGGAAAAATTGCCGATGTGAGTCTAGAGCTCCTGTCGAAAGGACGCAAATTAGCCGAGAGTCTGAATGGGATGTTCAAGGCTATCGTTATGGGTCATGAAGTCCGCAGCATGGCCGAAGCAACCTTTCAATATGGTGTCAAAGAGGTCATGCTCGTTGATCATCCCGATTTGAAACATTACAGAACACTGCCCTACAGCCGTTTGATCAATGAATTGATCTTGGCACATCAGCCGCGAATTGTCCTCATTGGAGCGACATATAATGGGCGAGATCTGGCTCCCCGGGTGGCATCCCACACACGGTGTGGATTAACGGCGGATTGTACCGATCTGCAAATTTCAAATGTGATATTCTTGAGAAAAGAGTATAAAAATCTGCTTCTTCAGATTCGTCCGGCCTTCGGTGGAAATATCATTGCCATTAATACGGATCCGGATGCACCCATCTTCGGTGTGAGTCACTACGGTATCGTGGGAGATGCCATGGATGTGATTCCCAAATTTATCGAAGCCTACAAACTAAAATTACGATAGGTGAGATCATGCCTAATTTTTTTACAGAGAATTCGGATTTGATTTTTCAACTTAACAATCTGAATATTCAGGAGGTCGTTGCTTTTGCCGAGGATGACTATCGTGAAGTCGATACCTATGATTATGCACCTTCCAATTATGAGGATGCGCTGGAAAATTATCGAAAAGTATTGGAGATTGTTGGAGATATAGCGGCAAATGCCATCGAACCCCGGGCAGCCGAGGTCGATGAAGAGGGGAATCGCTTTGAAGATGGGGAGGTGATTTATGCGACAGGTATCCAGGAAGCTCTCGATCGATTGGCAC
>CAZYTI010000092.1:0-9646 GCA_964650065.1 uncultured bacterium | reverse complement strand
GATCAGCAGCTGCAGCAGTGACAGCTTTGTTGGTAACATTCTTGATTGGACCCCGGACAATTCAATGGTTAAAAAAACACCGGATCGGTGAGGAGATTCGTCCCGAGGTACCCGAAACGCATAAAAAGAAGGCCGGAACGCCGACTATGGGCGGGATTATCATTATCTGTTCTGTTTTAATTCCAGTGCTACTCTTCGCCCAACTGGATAATCATTACATTCAACTGATGATTGTAGCAACCCTTTGGATGGGCTGTGTTGGTTTTCTGGATGATTATTTGAAAGTCATTAAGAAATATCCCAAAGGTCTCATCGGAAGATATAAGCTCCTTGGACAAATCCTTCTGGGAATCGTCGTGGGACTCGTGGTGACTTTTTCTGCAGAGTATGAGGGCATTCGTTGGTACAGCAGTGTTCCCTTCTTCAAGAATCTTATGATTACCTTTGGATGGTTTTACATCCCAATGGTGATATTCGTTATCACCGGGACAAGCAATGCGGTGAATATTTCCGATGGATTGGATGGTTTGGCCATTGGCCTTGTTGGTATTGCGGCACTCGCTTGGGCAGGAATGAGTTATGTGACGGGTCGGGTTGATTTCAGTCAATACCTCAATGTGATTTATCTCAAAGGAGCTGGGGAACTCACGGTTTATTGTGCGGCGCTTATTGGTGCTTCTCTTGGTTTTTTATGGTTTAATTCCTGTCCGGCATCCATTTTCATGGGAGATACAGGGGCTCTGGCATTGGGTGGGGCCATGGGGACATTGGCTGTCCTCTTGAAAAAGGAACTCTTGTTATTGTTGGTGGGTGGTGTTTTTGTGGCTGAAATCGTTTCTGTCATCTTACAAGTGACATCTTACCGTTGGCGTGGAGGAAAACGGATTTTTAAGATGGCACCTCTACATCATCACTTCGAATTAATGGGGTGGCCAGAGGAGAGGGTTGTGGTACGGTTCTGGATTATGGGCATCATCCTGGCTTTGTTGAGTTTGGGTACATTCAAGGTTCGGTAGAAGTTTCAGTGGAGTCGATTTTGAGAAATCCTGACATCCGGGGAAAAAAAATCACTGTATTGGGGGGTGCAAGGAGTGGGGTGGCCGTTGCCAAACTTCTTAAACAGATGGGTGTTCAGGTGTTCTTGAGTGAGAAAGCCCCGATTGATGGAAAAAGAGAGCAGCTTGATATCCTGATGAACGCCAATATTCGTTCGGAGTTCGGTGGTCACACAGATCATGTTTTTGACGCCGATGGTTGGATCGTGAGTCCCGGGATACCCTTTTCCAGTACCCTATTGCAAGAGGCAATCAGGAAGCATATTCCTATATGGGGTGAACTTGAAGTGGCGTCGTGGTATTGTCAAGCACCTATAATCGCCGTTACCGGATCTAATGGAAAATCGACAACAACGGCTTTAATAGGGGAGATATTCAAGACTGCAAACATACCCTGTGTCGTTGCCGGTAATATTGGGCAGCCTCTGTCAGATTATGTTCTTCAGACGGTTCCCAATGGAGTTGCTGTCGTTGAGGTGAGCAGCTTTCAGTTGGAAACGATTCAATATTTTCATCCAAAGGTGGCACTTTTTCTCAATTTAACTCCAGATCTTCTGGATAGGCATGGGTCCATGGAGAACTATGGTAAAACAAAATGTCGTCTGTTCGAGAACCAAATGGACAATGATTACTTGATTTACAATGGTCGGGATAAACTGGTTGTTGAGTTGATCGGTACTGCCAGAAGTCAGCGAGTTGTTTTCGGAAAAATGGATAAGGATTCGGACTGTGGTTATGTTGCTCATGAGATGATGCGATTTCGATTGCATCATGAAGAAGAAGCCGTTCTTCCCGTACATGAAATGGTTATTCGTGGAGATCATAATATACTGAATGGTGTGGCAGCCGGACTCGCTGCTCGATTGATGGGTGTTGAGATAAAGTTTGTGAGTCAGGCGTTGAAAACATTTAAGGGGCTCACACATCGGATGGAGTTCGTTAGAGAAAAGGACAATATCGAATGGATCAATGATTCTAAAGCAACCAATGTGGATTCAGTCTGGTATGCGTTGGGGAGTTTCGATCATCCAATTATTCTGATCGCCGGGGGCAGGGATAAGGATTCCGATTTTTCAGTGTTGAGAAACCAAATAGGGAAAAGGGTCCGGAGTATCGTGCTCATGGGGGAAGCGGCCGATAAAATGGAGGAGGCATTTCAAGGTGTGTGTCCCTTAAAAAGAGCATCTTCTCTCCAAGAGGCTGTTTTTAAGGCCAGATCTCTTGCACAACCAGGCGATACTGTCCTTCTGTCTCCGGGTTGTGCGAGTTTTGATATGTTCGAGAATTTTGAAGATCGGGGAGATCAGTTTAAAAAAATTGTGGAGCAGTTTTGATCGGGCATCGTGAAAAAAATCAGGGAGACCGAGTCCTCTTCGGTGTTATCGTTGTTCTCCTCATTCTGGGTATACTGATGGTTTATAGTGCAAGTTCATTTCGTGGCGCCGAGAAATACAAGGATTCGGCTTTTTTTCTAAAGCAGCACCTGATACGTGTGGTGGTAGGTGTGTTTATGCTGGTCGCTGCATGGAGATTTGACTATCGTCGGTATAGATGGATTACGCCTATATTGCTCCTTCTATGTCTCGCTCTTCTTGTGGGTGTCCTCTTCGGAAAGGAGTTTCAGGGGAGCAGGAGAACATTCATCTCTTTTGGTAAACAGTTTCAACCTTCTGAATTCATGAAGATTATTCTCATTTTATATTTAGCAGCCGTGCTCGCTAAAGGAAAATTTCAGGCCCAGCAGGGGGACACGCTGGTGGCCCATTACCTCATTCTTTTAATGATTGTTGGATTGGTATTCATTGAACCCGATTTGGGAACTGCCCTGGTACTCTTCTTCATTGGATACGCCATGTTTTATCTGGCCGGAGTCTCTTCAATGCAGCTTTTTAAAATGGCACTGTGCTTGGTTCCGATAGTATCGATTGGTATGTTCATGTTTCCCTATCAAAGACAACGATTTTTTGATTTTTGGGGGTCGGTGTTTGGATCGAGTCCGATGAGTTATCAAGTCAAACAATCCATCGTAGGACTGGCGCACGGCGGGTTGAGTGGATTGGGGTATGGTGCTGGTAAACAGAAGCTTTTCTTTTTACCTGAACCCTTTTCTGATTTTATAATCGCCAGCTTCGGTGAGGAGTTTGGATTCTTAGGCGTGTTGGTGCTTTTTATCCTGTTGGGTATTGTACTATGGCGAGGCATTCGCATTGCGCTCCAGTCACCTGATCGGTATGGTTTCCTTTTGGCTGGAGGCATCACCTGTATGATTTTGATCAATAGTTTGATGAATGCCGGAGTCGTTGTTAATCTTATCCCTACGACCGGACTTCCCTTTCCTTTTCTGAGTTATGGAGGTTCATCTCTCATCGTTCATCTAAGCGGGGTAGGCATACTTATGAATATCTCTACAAAAAGAGTGGTCACATATAAAAAATTCACGGCAAATCGGAGTCAAAAAGCGCGTCGGTTTCGTGAAAGGAATTAGATGAAAGTTATTTTGACAGGTGGTGGGACGGGTGGCCATCTATATCCGGGACTGGCAATTGTTGAAGCCCTGAAGTGTCGAACACCCTGTCAGGTCCTTTTTATAGGAACAAAGTTGGGTTTAGAAGCGAAAATCGTTCCTCAAAAAGGATATCTGTTCAAGACGGTTTGGATCAGCGGATTACGAAGGGGACATCTTTTGAAAAATATGCTGTTTCCAATCCGTATGGTCTTCTCATTATTACAGGCCATCGTGATCGTTCAAACGTTCAAACCTGAGGTGTTGGTAGGGACAGGTGGGTATGTGAGTTGGCCGGTTTTATCTGCAGGACTCTTGTTGAGATACAAAACTGTGATTCAGGAACAGAACAAAGCACCCGGCCTGGTGACACGTCTCTTGGCACCGTATGTCAATTCGGTTCATTTGAGTTTTGAAGCTTCGAAGCAATGTTTCCGGAAGAAGGAAAATTTGCATTTCAGTGGGAATCCCACACGGGCTGATCTGGAAGTCAACGATCCTAAGGAAGCATACCAGCACTTCGGATTTCAGGCGGAGAAACCCGTACTTTTTATTTTTGGCGGTAGCCAAGGGGCTCGATCCATAAATCGAGCATTTCTTAAAATTGTGAACAGCTTGCTGAGGAGATCCGAAGTCCAGATACTCTGGGCGACAGGATCACGATGGTTTGAGGGCATTCAGGATCAGATAAAAGGCGAAAATGAGAGAATTAAATTGTTTCCATATCTTCAAGAGATGGCTCTGGCCTATGCAGTGACCGATTTGTTGGTTTGTCGTGCAGGTGCCACGACTGTGGCAGAAGTAGCTCGCTTGGGGATTCCAGCCATATTTATTCCATTTCCAGCGGCTGCCGGGGGACATCAGGAAGAAAACGCCCGAGCGCTATTGGCGGCAGGGGCTGGAGAAATGGTATTGGAAGATCAAGCGATTGAACAAAGGTTGGAAGAAACGATTCAGCAGTTACTCATAAATAAAAAACGTAGAGAGACAATTGGGGAACGTGTAAAAGATTTTGGGAAGCCCAATGCGGCAGAATTAATCGTAGATGATATACTCAATATAAGGGGATCAGAATGAATTCAAAAGCTCAAATCATTATCGCAGAGAGTGAATCAATAATTGCAGCAGATATCGATTTGCAGATTAGAAGTTGGGGACATTCTGAATCGATGATTGCCAGAACCAAGGATCAAGCTATCCATATCATAGAAAAATGGCATCCCGATTTGGTTATCTTTGATGCCAACTTAAAAGGATGTGGAAATGGCATCGATGTTGTATCACAAATTTATAATCAATACAATTCTGCCATTATTTTCCTCGTGGATTGTTTGAATTCAGAATTGGAGCATTATCAAACATGCAATAAATCTTTTTATGTCATTGAGAAACCTTTTGATAAAAATGAATTGAGATTGGTGGTCGAAATAGCTCTCTTAAACAAGATGAAATCGCTGAATAAAAAACGATTTCAAATGACAAATAGAAACATTTTTCAGTTTATTTCAAGACCAAAGCAGTATGCTGAAAGTGTCAGTCCATGATCGAAATGGTCAATTATTTTTAGAAAAGGAGAGAGCCATTAATCCAAAACTATTGGGACGAACGCGGAGGATCCATTTTATTGGGATTGGTGGTGTTGGGATGAGTGGAATTGCCGAGGTCCTCTTGAATTTAGGATTTGAAATCAGTGGATCCGATAGGCAGCTTACCTCGACCACGAAACATTTAGAGAATCTTGGTGCCGTCGTCTATGAGGGTCATAGGAAAGACCAAATAACAGACGCCGATGTTGTTGTGATATCCTCAGCTGTGAGAAAAGAAAATGTAGAGGTAGAGGCTGCTTTGGAATTGAAAATCCCGGTGATCCGTCGTGCCGAGATGTTGGGGGAGTTGATGCGGATGAAGCAAGGTGTGGCAGTTTCCGGAACGCACGGTAAGACGACAACGACCTCCATGGTTGGTCTCGTATTACAAGAAGGCGGGTTCGATCCCACAGTCATCGTTGGAGGAAAGGTCCGCAGTTTAAAAAGCAATGCGAAACTTGGGGAAGGGGAATATTTGGTAGCGGAAGCTGATGAGTTTGACCGTTCCTTTCTACAACTTACGCCGACATTGGCAATTATTACCAATATTGAGACAGAACATTTGGATTGTTATCGAGATTTGGATGAGATCAAAGAGACTTTCGTTACGTTCGCCAATAAAGTTGTCTTCTATGGATCAGTCATAATCTGTTTGGATGAGCAATCCCTTCAAGAAATTATGCCTGAACTTCATCGCCGTGTCATCACATACGGATTTACACCCCAGGCAGAAGTCAGGGCTATGGATCCTAAATATCATGAACTATGTTCAGAATTCACCGCTGTCTGGAAGGATAAGAACCTGGGTAGAATTGCCATTCAACTTCCTGGTGTGCATAATGTGAAAAATGCTTTGGCTGCCTTGACCGTCGGTTTGGAACTTGAAATTCCGTTTAAAAAGATAAAGAAGGCCCTGGTCGAATTTACAGGTGTTCATCGCCGTTTTGAGATAAAAGCACAGAAAAAGGGTGTGCTAGTTGTTGATGATTATGCGCATCACCCGACAGAAATAGAAGCAAGTTTACGAGCGGCACAAGGGGGATGGGATAGACGGGTGGTTGCCGTTTTTCAACCACATCTCTACAGCAGAACCCGGGATTTTTATCATGATTTTGGACAGTCCTTTTTTGATGCTGATATTTTAATTGTCACGGATATTTATCCGGCAAGAGAGGAACCTATTGCAGGCGTGACGGGTGAGTTGGTCGCCAATGAAGCACGTTCTCTGGGACACAGACATGTCATGTATATACCCAAAAAGGACGATGTGCTCGTTTACCTGGAAAAAAATATTCAGGATGGGGATTTGGTCATAACGTTGGGAGCAGGTGATATTTGGAAGGTTGGTGAATCATTGATCGAGAGACTTTAATCGTGGATATGGATGCAAAAACGCAACAATTCAATAGACTTAAACAAGCATTCCGGGGACAGATACTGGTAGATGAACTCCTTTCGGAGCATACATCTTTTCGAATTGGAGGATCTGCTGACTATTATATATATCCCAAGGATCTGGAGGATCTTAGTGCCGTGCTTGACTTTTGTGAGCGGGAAAGCATCCCTCGATTTACCATCGGCAATGGTACCAATCTCTTGGTGAGCGATAAGGGTTTTCGTGGTATCGTTATCGATATTTCAGAAACATTTACACATATCCACTGTAAAGGATCGGTTGTTACGGTTGGGGCCGGTGTTGATTTAAAACATTTATTAAAATATTGTACTGAAAGAGGACTTTCAGGGCTTGAATCCCTGACTGGCATACCGGGCCAGGTTGGGGGTGGCATTCGAGTGAACGCAGGAGCCTGGGGAGGATCGATTTGTGACCATCTTTTGAATTTTCGTGTATTGGATAGATATGGGATGTTGGAAAGAAAACAGAAAAATGATATCACTGTAGAATATCGATATACCAATATTGCACCGGATTCGGTCATTGTTGAGGCGCAGTTGCTACTTTTAGAAGGAAATCCTAAACAAATGGAGTCTATTCAGAAATCAAAATTAAGGGAACGTAGAGAAAAACAGCCTCTCTCTCTTCCTTCGGCAGGATCTGTTTTTAAACATCCCCCTGGGGATTATGCCGGACGCCTGATTGAAGAGGCAGGATGCAAAGGGCTCCGTATCGGGGATGCCATGGTTTCAAAAAAGCATGCAAATTTTATAGTGAATTGTCATTTGGCCAGTGCAGAAGATGTGGTTCGGTTGATAAGAGAAGTCCAGGAAATCGTTTCCAAGAGATTTAATGTTGAATTGGAGTTGGAAATCCAAATGATGGGGTTCTCTGAAAGATGAAAAAAGAAAGATATGATGCTTGGTTTTTCCGTAGACTGTTTACATTTACCGGTTATCTCATATTGGGTTTCATCATATTGATAATAATTGCACAATATAAAAAGTGGTTATTAGAATCAAATTCTTTTCAGATTCGAAAAGTAGAGATAGTTGGAAATGAATTATTTACCGACGAAGAGCTATTTGAGATGGGTTTAATCGATCCAACAAACTCAATATGGAAGATTGATTTGACAGGTGCTCATAATAATATTGGGAGCCATGTTTTCATTGAAGATTTCCATATCGATCGGGTTTTTCCCAATGTGCTCAGGATAAACGTGAAAGAAAAAACCCCTGTGGCTTTACTCAATGTAGATGGAAAACTTTATTGCTTGGATCGGGAAGGTCTAGTGCTTCCCTCGAAACCAGGAAAATTATACGATCTACCTGTCATATCGGGTGATTTCCGCGGAACAGTGGCTGTCGGGCGCATGGTGAGTGGGAAAATGGTTTATCAAGGGTTGGACTTTTTAAATTACATTCTGAACGACCGTCCCGGACTTTTCTCTTCAATTTCAGAAGTTGTTATGGGAAAACCTGAAGGTATTGTTTTGATTACCAGTAAAGCAGGCGTACCCGTCTGGCTAGGACAAGACGGATATTTTATAAAGGTTCGATATTTAGAAGCGATTTTAAATGAACTCAACGTAAAGAACGAACTATCTCAGGTCAAATACATTGACCTCAGGTTCAATAATCAAATCATTGTAGGCATGAGGGCATAGACTATGAATTTGCCGAGAGAACTTCGAAAAGAGGGAGAGAGACAGATCATTACCGGTCTCGATATCGGTACGAGTAAGATTGGTGTGATCATTGGCGAAGTGGCGAGTGGCGAAGGTGTGCACATATTGGGTGTGGGAATAAGTCCTTCTGAAGGTCTACGCCAGGGCGTGGTTATCAATCTTGATTTGGCTGTGAAATCCATTGAAAAAGCAATTCAGGAAGCAAAACTCACGGCAGGTGTTGAAGTTGACGAGGTGATCGTAGGGATTGCCGGTGATCATGTCAGGAGTGTGAACAGTCGAGGAGTCGTTGCTGTGTCCAGGGCAGATCATGAGATCACTCAGAATGATGTGAATCGGGTCATTGATGCTGCAAAGGCCATCGCTTTACCCATTGATCGAGAGGTTCTTCATGTTTTGCCTCAGGAGTTCATTGTCGATAATCAGGCAGGGATAAAAAATCCGGTAGGTATATCTGGTGTCCGGCTGGAGGCAGAGATCCATATCGTCACAGGTGCTGTAACTTCGGCACAGAACATCGTTAGAAGTGTAAAGAAAGCAGAACTCAAGGTGGCGGGATTGGTCCTGGAGCCCTTGGCATCGAGTAATGCTGTCCTGGATAAGAGCGAGAAGGAACTAGGAGTGGCCTTGATCGATTTGGGAGGTGGTACGACTGATATTGCTTTATTCTATGACGGGGCAATCCGGCACACTGCAGTGATTGGATTGGGGGGACAGAATGTGACCAATGATATCGCTCTTGGATTACGGACCCCGTTGGATCAGGCAGAAGATATTAAGAAGAAATACGGTTGTACACATAAGAACCTGTTGTCAAAGGGAGAAATGTTTATGGTCCCGGGACTTGGTGGACGTGTTCCGAGGGAAGTTTCACGAGAGGTCATGGCTGCAATTATTCAACCTCGGATGGAAGAAATTTTCAGTCTGGCTGCAAAAGAGATTAAAAGGTCTGATTACGGGGATCTTTTGGGAGCGGGTGTTGTCTTGAGTGGTGGTGGATCCTTATTGGATGGATGTGTCACCCTGGCAGAAGAAATATTCGGACTCCCAGTGAAGATTGGTATACCCCAGGGATTTTCAGGTCTGATAGAGACAGCAGTCAATCCGATTTTTGCTACAGGTGTTGGACTGGTATTATATGGTATAGAAAATGAAGAAGGGGTGAAGGGATTTAAAGAAGATGAGTCAGGATTATTCAGTAGAATTTATCAATGGATGCATCGCTTTGTTGAAGACTTTTTTTAAAAAGGAGGCCGATTATGGAAGAGAAATTTGAACAAAACATGGAAACGGGTCAACCGCTGGCATTTGATTTCGCCGATCAGATGCAGCGCATTGCTAGGATACGGGTCGTGGGTGTCGGGGGCGCCGGAGGGAATGCCATCAATCGTATGATTGAGGATCAGTTAACCGGAG
>CAZYTI010000091.1:0-9685 GCA_964650065.1 uncultured bacterium | reverse complement strand
TATCTGATACTCTGTTACCCCGATCTCCTGCCGACTGATTTTCTGATAACCTGATGCGCTGTTAAAAGTCGTAAAGAAAGCAGATCAGAGTATCGGGAAACCGGAAGAAGGTAATCGGTCATCGGTAAACGGTAAAACGGTGAACGGTGAACGGTGACGAAAGTGGAGCGTGGGGCGAGGAGCGTAGAGCGAAAAAGAAGGTTTCGGTGAGAGCGTACTGAAGGAGATCAGAAGATCAGGGCATCAGTGGGCAGGATATCAGTGAATCAGTAGATCAGGAAAATAAATATCTGATACTCTGTTACCCCGATCTCCTGCCGACTGATTTTCTGATAACCTGATCCGCTTTACTCAGGGAAGGTAAGATGAAGTCAGGAATCTGTTATCGGTGGTCAATGTATATATAATTCGAAGGTAAAAGATGAGAAAAAGTAGATCATTTCGTGTTTGTATGTGGATACTCAATCGGGTGGTGAGGCAGGATGGACGCTATGGATTGATTGGGGATGTGGAGGAGATGTACCATGTTGATTTTTATTATAATGGAGTGATCTTTCTTACTGCAGCTTTGATGGTTTCTCTTCAATTGTACAAAGCGCTCATTGTGAATCCTGTGGATATGCTACGGGATGAATAGTTGTCTACATTTCCTGTTGATTTTTATAAAAAATTTCCTACATTATTCAATGGCATTGTGTTACACTCAGTAAACTGTCATCGTATTGGTACACCATAAATTTGAAGCCTCCGGATACAATATATTTATTCTTATGCAGCAGGAATCATATCATTCCAAGAGTCAGACCTAATGCCTCTACATCGGATGATGTCAGGGATGAGGAGAACTGTCTATGATGGAGTCGTTAATAAGCGAATGGGACGGTGAAACAGTTGTCGTCCGATATGATCGACCCACCGGTGCATGGATGTTTATTGCAATCCACTCCACTCGCCTGGGACCGGCAACCGGTGGAACCCGAATGATGATCTATCCCACTCCGGAGGCTGCACTTCGTGATGTGCTCGGTCTCGCAAAGACGATGACCTACAAGTTTGCTGTGCCGGGTCTTCCCCGCGGGGGTGGGAAAGCCGTTATTTCTGATCCCGGTGGTTTGAATAACCAGTCGCGTGCTGATCTATTGCGTCGTTATGGTGAGCTCATTCACCAGATGGGCGGTTCTTTTTTTACCGGACCGGATGTAGGTACCACGCCGGCCGACATGGATATCATCGCCGAAACCGGCACGCCGTACATTTTCTATCGTACGAAAACTGCAGGTCGGGCCGGTTCATCCGGAGTGATCACCGCACTGGGGGTATTCACAGGAATAAAGGTCACTTGCAAGCAACTCTTTGGTGATGCCTCCTTAAAGGATCGGTGCGTGTTGGTCCAGGGAGCGGGGAGGATCGGAGCAGCCTTAATCGAGTATCTTCATAAAGCAGGCGCCGAAGTGGTGTTTAGCGAAATGGATGAGGATGTCATCAGACGTTTTCAAGATGGTATTGGGCTGCGCTTCGTTTCACCCGAAGAAGTGTACACGACCGAGTGTGACATCTTTGCTCCATGTGCAATGGGTGGTGTGCTCAATGCCGATACAATCCCTCAATTGAAATGCCGAGCTGTGGCGGGTTGTGCCAACAATCAGCTGGCCAATCCTGAAGATGCTGAAAGGCTGAGGGCGAAAGAAATATTATACGCTCCTGATTATGTCATCAATGTGGGGGCTGCCATGGCGATTCCTGAGATGGAATCATTGGGCTGGTCGTATGATGAAGCCGAAAAACAGGTGACTGAAAGTGTTGAAAGCGCTCTGGAGCATATCTACAAATCAGCAACGGAGGAAGGCATCACGACCGAAGTCGCTGCCCTGCGCATTGTCGAAGAACGATTATCCAAGGGCACGTATCCGCGATATATTCTTCAAGAATTTGATTGCTGGTGAAGTTTGATCTGGAGTACGATTAACGATAACTCACTCGAATGATTCACCACGGTAAATAGCGAAACAAGACAAACAAGGTAAAAAAGTTGGATTACCTTCAGGAAAATCACTGAGGATTATTAAAACAGAAGATAGCAGCCTGTTGAACCCTATTTTTATATTCCGTGCTGTAATCCGTCTAATTCTGTAGTTTTTAAACTGATCAGACTAAAAGAGGAGATTTGCTTTGAAGAATGAAGACTTCATTTTTAAAGGCGCCAGAATTCCTTACGGCACCTGGGGCAGCAGCTACTTCCCCGCATGGCAGATGTCGGCCCTTGCCGAGGTGAACATCGGACAATTCGCCGGGGAGGCAATGAGTAAAATCCTGAGTGAAAGAAATGTGCCTCAAAACATGCTGGATTATCTTATTTTAGGGTCGACCATCCCCTGGCACTGGAAATTCTGGACTGCACCCTTTATTACGAGTTGTATGGGGCACCGGATTCCGGGATATCATATCGAACAGGCCTGTGCCACAGGATTGAAGGCAACACTGCTGGCGGCCTCTGAGGTGGATAGCAGCGCCAATGATGTGGTTGGCGTATTGACATTTGACCGGACCAGTGATTCACCGGTTGGTGTGTTTCCCGAGCGTCGTGCACATGAGAGAACATTCGCCCTGAGTGATGTCTGGGATAATTTTGGATTCGATCCGGCGACCGGTCAGGCCATGATTACGACCGCAGGGACTGCCGCCCGAAAATATAAAATCGACCGAAAAGAAGTGGATGAAGTGGCTTTTCATCGTCACCAACAATATTTTGAGGCGCTTGATTCGGGTTTCCTCGATAGGGTTCTTGTTCCGCTGGAAGTATTAAACCTCCAGGGCCGTTCTCTCGGAAAAGTAGACTCCGATGCCGGTGTGCGTAAGTTAACACTGGATGGATTACGATCAATGAGGGAACTCGACAATTGTGTGACCGGCGGAACCCAAACGCATGCTTCCGACGGCATGGCGACCTTACTTGTAGCTATTCCTGAAAAAGCCAGGGAGCTCAGTCCAAAACCGGAGATCGATATTCGGTTTGTGGGAAATGCTGAGGTGAGAACACTTCCCACCCTCATGCCCGAGTCGCCGGCCCTGGCTGTCAAAAAATTGCTTAATCAGACCGGATTAACCATGGACGATATCGTCGTTGTCAAAAACCACAATCCTTTTGCCGTTAATGATGTCATTTTCTCTAAAGTACTGGACTACGACTGGCGGAAAATGAACAATACAGGAAGCCCCCTGGTCTGGGGCCATCCCCAGGGACCGACCCTTACAAGGGTGCTCATTGAGGCATTAGAGGAAGCTGTGGATCTTGGAGGCGGTTATGTATTGATATTTGGCTGTGCCGCCGGAGATGTCGGTATTGCAGCACTCTTTAAAGTGACAGAAGGAGGTGATCGGTAATGGCTAACACAATGAGACAATCAACACTGGAATCATTAGGACTGGACTCGGTTCTTGAAATTTTCAAACTGGGACATTTCCCGGTAAATGTCAGTGACCTTGTGGACCAGGTTTTCGGAAAAGCGGATAATCGCGGTTCTCTGGTCATCTCAGGTGCCAACGGTATTGTCGGAGCCGGTAAAATGATGCAGCTCGGAGTTAGGCTCCGGCCGTATGGCGTACCCCTCGTCGGCCTCGATGTTGCCGGTGCACCCGATGGAATCGGTATGCAGTACCAGGGTTTGGTAGATCGTTTCGGCACAAAACGTGCAGCAGATATTATGTCAAATATCATCCAGTTCCAATATGATGGTGTTCACCTCCCGTCACATCTCAAGATGTTTAAACCGCGTTTTCTCTTAGAAGCAATCCCCGAAATTCTTGAGATAAAGAAATCTCACTATAAGATTTTTAAGGAAACGTTTCCGGAAATAGAAATACGGTCGGTCACCTCAGGATTCCCCATGTCCGAACTTGAAACAGGGATAGCCCATCCGGCCTTTCCACATCAGATTAATAAAATCTGGGAGATTGTGGAAGACAAACCCTCTGCAATAACCCAGCTTTTCTGGGCATTGGGATTGATACCGATACCGATCCGCGACTACTGGTCATTCGTTCTGGATGTACTATTCTGTGGACTGGCATTGGCCGGTGTGAGATATCATCAGGTCAGTAATATGCCGTTTTGGAAAATCGATAAATACGTCCGCAAGCTATTAGGCCCGAATCCTTTCAGGGCCCATGATGTGATTGGCGCCAGGGGAGCGAATTTTCTGACATGGTCATGCCTCCATCACCTCAGCAAGCACTACGGTGATTTATTCAAACCGGCGCAAGTACTGAATGAACATAAAGACAGCGGTCAGAATTGGTATCCTCTCAACCACCTGCGGCCCATGGTGAACTGGACTTTAGAGGGTGAAGATATGGACGAGTTCCAGACCTGGATTTTGGGACCGTTATTCCAGATGACATCTATCATGCTCCACGAGAAACGGGCACATCTTTCCAACCTAAACGCCATTGGTGAGTTGTGTGCCCAGTTCAGGAGTGGTATTTTAGCAAAGATCCGTTCTGTCGGTGGTGATTCTGCAATCAGTATCGTAAAAGCATACCATAAACTGCATCCCGAAGCTGCTGAAAGCGGGTGGTACCCCGATGTCTTTGGTCTGATAGATGAACCGGAGTGGCAGCAGTTATATGTCAATGCCGAACATGATGGAAACGTAGGACTTATTACTTTTTCCCGGGAAAGCTATAATCAGGATGTGAATAATGAAATGAACAGGGCCATCGACTGGCTCAAGGCGGCAAATATCGACCGGGTGATCCTTACGGGCGACTTTCACCTTTCTACACAAATGATCGGTGCGGATACAAACGCGTTTTATACGGCATTGAACAATTCGGAAGATGGCTTCAGGATTGCCAGTACCTGGTCAAAGACGGCGCGACGACTCAATAACGAATTCCGGGTTTCCATCGGTTTCATCAACGGCAAACGTTGTTTGGGCGGACTTCTGGAATTGCTCGTGCATTGCCACTATATTGTTTCTGTCGAGGATGCCGATCTGGGTATGCCGGAAGTGACTCTACCTGTTCTGCCAGGGATGGAAATGTGTCACTGGCCGTTTCGGAAAACCAATGCGGAAAATTGGCCAAAGCTCATCCGATTACTTATGGGAGGGAAATCGGTCAAAGCCCCGGAGGCTGTAGGCTGGCTTATTGACTATGCCGGATCAATGGAAGCGTCCCTACAACTGGTGTGGAAGATTGCAAACAATGAGGATGGTGTCATACCCCGGCGGAAATTAGAAGAGGACAAACTTAAGAATGTGCCGACGGAGATCGCCGGATTGGCTGAGTCGGATAATCCGGCAACCGTTGCTGCCAGAGCAGCAATCATCGAAAGCATCCGTCATTGCTGTGATGCGACTTTGACCGAAGCGCTTCGACTTCAGGCGAAGTATTCTGCCGATTTTATGACAAGCCCTCATTGTCAAAACGGAAGCATCGGCAGTGAGTATAAAAAGACGATGCTTGTCTGACGAGATCAGCCTGCATAGCTGAATTTTTACCACGGATTTACACAGAGAAACACGGATAAAAAATCTGTGTGTTTCCGTGTAATCCGTGGTAAATCTATTATCGCGTAATATTCTTAAATTTAGAGACAAGTATTAAGACTAAATGCAGACCGAAATAAAGCAACTGGCCCAGAAAATATGGGACTCCTGGAGAAGCTGTAAATGACGGAGCGAATCTTGCCATTATAAACATGACCAGCACGTCATATGACGATTACGCCGATATCGTGATCGAAGGGAAATGTGGTGAAGTCATGAGAGAGGTGATGGAGCTTCTCAAGCATACTCTCTGACAGGATTAACAAGATAAACAAGATAGAACGGATTTATATCCAGAAAATCCTGTTATCCCGTCAAAAATAAGAAATTCCTGAATGGTTACGATGAAAGATAGACCATGGTTTAAATACTGGCCAGAAGGCGTGCCAAGGCACATCGATTATCCCCGGATCCCCCTTTTCCAGTTCTTGATCGACGCTTCCAAAAAATATCCTGATAAACCGGCCTTGTCTTATAGAGGGAAGAAGATCACCTATGGCGAATTGGACAGGCTCAGTAACAGGTTTGCCAATGGCTTGAGAGATATGAAAATTGGACCCGGCCATCGGGTCATGTTATTTTTACCAAATAGTCCGGATTATGTGATCAGTTATTATGGTGTCTTGAAATCCGGAGCCGTTGTCACCGCAGCGAGCCCGTTATTTAAAGAACGGGAACTGGAATATCAGTTGAAAGATTCCGAAGCCGATATCATCGTTACCAATCGTTCTTTAAATTCTGTTGTCGAGGCGATCCGTGAAAAAATCGGCTTAAAAAATGTCATCGTTACGAGGGAGGCTCCTGCGGAATTATTTGCCAATCAACCGGATCAAATAGATATACACACCAGGGAAGATATTGCGGTACTTCAGTATACAGGGGGAACCACCGGCATTCCCAAAGGCGCCATGATGACGCATTTTAACCTTGTTGCCAATGCCATCCAGAATGTGAAGTGGTTTAGATGGACCGAATCTGATATTGTCCTCGCCATATTGCCATTCTGTCATACCTGGTCTACTTGTGTCTGCATCAATTCTCCTGTTCATGTCGGAGCCACTGTAGTCATTTTGGATCGTTTTGATCCTGAAGAAGTTTTGTCCACCATAGAGAGAGAGAAAGTCTCGATTTGCTATGGAGCGACGACCATGTTTAACTTTCTTGTCAATCATCCCGGGATTGACAGATTTGATCTCTCCTCCTTACGACTCTTAAAGGCCGGAGCAATGCCTATTCCGGAAGAAACAAAGAGGAAATGGGATCGGTTGACCGGGGTGGCATTGACACTGGGTTATGGTCTCACCGAGGCGAGTCCGGAGACACACAACAGCCCACCCACACGCGTAAAACCGGGTACTGTGGGTATTCCAATTTTTGATACCGATGCCAGAATTGTTGATCTTGAAACCGGGACCAGGGATCTCGCCCCGGGGGAGGTGGGAGAACTCGTACTCAAGGGTCCACAGGTTACATCTGGTTACTGGAGGAAACCTGATGAAACCAGGCGTGTACTAAGAGACGGTTGGTTGTACACAGGTGATATGGCCCGAATGGATGAAGAGGGATATTTCTATATTGTGGATCGAAAGAAAGATCTGATCATATACAAGGGTTATAGTGTATTTCCAGCGGAAATTGAGAATGTGTTGTATGAACATCCGGCAGTAAAGGAATGTCTTGTGATTGGAAAACCGGTTCCTGACTTGGGTGAGATCCCCAAGGCATTTGTTGTTACCAAGGAAGGGATTTCTGCTGCAGCAGAAGACCTCATGGCATTTTGTGAAAAGAGGCTTGCTCCATATAAGAAGATCAGGGAGGTTGAATTTGTGGGGGCGTTGCCCAAGACCGTTGCAGGTAAACCTCTACGAAGAGTATTGAGAGAAGGTCATCGGTCTTCATGATCGCTCAATTCAATTTTCAATTGTCAATAGTCAATTATCAAGGTTAACTATTGATTGAAATCGGAGGGATTGTTTATGATAGCATCTTTGATCAAAGCGTGGGATGGAGAAACCGTTATTTCACGTTATGATCGATCCACGGAGACCTGGATCTTCATTGCCATTCATTCAACCCGTTTTGGCCCGGCGGTAGGTGGTGCCCGGATGAAGTCCTATCCCGATCCTGAGATGGCTCTTGGGGATGCGCTGCGACTGGCCAAGGGGATGACCTACAAATTTGCAGTACCCGGTATGCCATATGGAGGCGGGAAAGCGGTTCTTGCGGTACCCTCCGATCTTGATCCTCGTTCCCGTCCGGCACTCCTGCGTCGCTATGGCGGGCTGATTCACCAACTGGGTGGACTGTATCGCACGGCACCAGATGTGGGCACGTCCTCCACTGATATGGATGTCATTGCCGAAACGGGTGCCCCTTATGTTTTCGCCTGCACACCGGCCTCTGGTGGAGCCGGACCCTCCGGACCGGCTACGGCATTGGGCGTATTTGCAGGTATCCAGGTGGCCTGCCGGCACCTTTTTGGAGATGACTCGTTGAAAGGACGACGGATATTGGTACAGGGTGTGGGGAGTGTCGGAAAAACGCTGATCAACCATATTCATGAGGCAAGTGGATTCGTGATATTCAGCGATGTCGATGAGCATGCCATCCTTCATTTTCGGGATGAACTCGGATTACAGTTCGTCACTTCGCAGGACGTTTACTCAACAGAGTGTGACATCTTTGCCCCGTGTGCCCTGGGAGGTGTGTTGAACGTTGACACCATCCCGAAGCTGAAATGCCGGGCAGTGGTTGGGGGAGCGAATAATCAACTGGCTGCCCCGGAAGATGCGGAGAGGCTTCGGACAAGAGGCATTCTCTACGCCCCTGACTATGTGGTCAATGTTGGCGGAGCAATGGCCGGTATTGGGATGGAAGCCCAGGGCTGGACGCGGGAACATGCTGAACAAGAGGTTGAAAATAGTGTTAGAGTCGCTCTGAAGCGAGTATTTGAATTGTCAGAGATGGAGGACATCACGACAGAAGCTGCAGCACACCGCATTGCCGAAGAGCGGTTATCTGCCGGGTCACAACCTGATTGATGGAAAAAATGTCTTGACAAATTATATCTTGCATGTTATATTTTAGTGTATAAATTATTTGCGTGCTAAATATTTTTCTTACCGACTGATTGATTACGATCTCACAAGGATAACGGTCAATTTTCTAAACGTTTTACTTGAGTCCTCTTCCGGTTTATCAGAAGAACGAGTCTAATTTAACAATTCATACCAATAGGATGTCCAATTGCATAATCCCATGGAGAACAGTCTTGGATTCCAGATGGTTGTTGCGGCACGAAGTATGAAACGTGCACTGGAAATCAAATTGAATGATTACAGCATTACCTCATCCCAATACACGGTATTGGAAATACTCTGGAAACATAACGGTCTTTCTCTTACCGATTTGGGGAGGTTACTGTATTTTGATAATCCTACGATTACCGGAATCATTAACCGTATGGCGCGAGCCAAGCTGGTGAGGCGCATTCGAGATCGAAATGATCGGAGAGTTGTCAAAGTACACCTGACACCGAAGGGATGGGAACTACAGTCGGTTTTACCAAATCTGGCCAAAGCCGTGAATAAAAAGGCAGTCGATCAATTTGAGAAAAGTGAGAAAAAGGCTATTCTGGATTTAACAAGGCGTCTACACAACAATATAATAAACAATGATTAATTCATGATTAATCAGACGAGATAATGAATAGAAAATACGAGAAAGCCTTATGTTAAACGGATGCGTACATAAATACGGTGATAACGTCGACACAGACGTTATTATTCCGGCAAGATACTGTACCAGTTTTCGGACTGAAGACCTTGCTCCCCATTGCCTGGAAGACTTGGATGCCAATTTTGTGAACAAGGTCGAGGATGGTGATATACTGGTGGCAGGTAACAATTTTGGGTGCGGCAGTTCAAGAGAAAATGCCCCGATTGCCATCAAAGGAGCCGGAATTGCATGTGTCATTGCCAAATCTTTTGCTCGAATTTTTTACAGGAATGCCATTAATATCGGATTGCCCATTCTGGAATCTCCTGAATGTGTTGACATTACTGAAGATGGCGACAGGATTGAAATCGATCTCAACGGGGGTGAGATTATCAATGTGACCAAAGAAAAAAAATTCC